>CAILKW010000319.1 GCA_903834845.1 uncultured Bacteroidia bacterium
CAATATCTTTGAAATGGGATATCACGAAGTATTTTTATACAGAGATGTTGCTGAATTTTACGGTGTGAAAACCCGCGACATTAACTTATTTTTTTAATCATGAAAAAATTCTATTTCGTTTTTTGTGTTTTGCTCCTTAATTTATGCCTGTATTCAACAGCTCAGGAGCAAACAGATCAGGACAAAAAAACAGACTGGTGGGGTGACATTGATGGGTTCCTAAATCAACAGGCAAAAATAACTCTTGGTATGGCTGATGACCTACTGAAGCTGAATGCGCCAGCTGTTGTTGAGCCCGTAGAGCGAAAAATGGCTTTATTGATGATAGATAACGTGCTGCATGACGAAAAAGCAGCCTATCGTCCTGCCGTTCAGACATTTCTTCAAAAAAGGATTGAAAACGCGGTTGATGAAATACGGTCGTCAGAAGTAAAACAAGGTGCTGTTGTTTGGAAACTCTATAATCATGCTTTTGTCGTTAAAACCCCTTCAGTAACAATCGGGTTTGACATTCAAAGAGGTATAACGAGAATTGAAGGATTTTCCTTGAAAAAGGATTTGATTCAGCAATTAATTGATGTTGTTGATGTTCTTTTCATTTCCCATTTTCACGGCGATCATACCGATGAGTGGGTGGCTGAAAGGTTTATCGCACAGAACAAACCGGTTGTTTCTACGCCCGATCTATGGATAAATTTACCGATCTACCAGCAAATTCTTCACCCTGAAAGAAAAGCAAATATGATTCAGGAGATATCACTTCCTTTAAAGGGTTTTAGATTGAAGGTTATAAATTACCCCGGTCACCAAGGGGAAACTATTCTGAATAATGTTTATCTGGTATTTTCTCCCGAGGGGATCTCATTTGCTCACACGGGTGATCAGTCGAACCTCAAAGATTTTGAATGGATTGATACGGTTGGCGATAACCAACACGTTGATGTTGTTCTGGCAAATTGTTGGTCAGGCTATCCCGAACAAAGGCTGGCAAAAGGATTTCGGCCCGGCTTAATTATCCCCGGCCACGAAAATGAAATGGCGCATACTATTGACCATCGCGAACCATATTGGCTTAATTATCAAAGATTAGGCTATTCTAATATTTTCCCGTGGGTGCAACTGGCCTGGGGTGAGAAATTCAATTATATGCAAAATCCTTAAAATTAAATTTTACCTGAATATATAACACAATGAGAAGACGCGATTTTTTTCAGAATTCATTGATAAGCGGAGCAGGATTGATCGGAGCAACCCAATTTTCGACAATTAGTGCCGCAAATGTTTTTGACAATAAACAACCTACTTCTTTAATGGGAAACCGATTCGTAACGTTGTGCATAATGATTCGTACATCGCCCTGGGAGGTATCGCGCGATGTCAAATTAATAAAGCAAGACGAATCTGAATTTCACACTTTAAAAGTAGTGCGTGATCTTCGCGAAGCATTTGCCATGAATAATCCGGATGGGCGTCTGACATGGGGTTTAACGCTTAATGCATTGGAAGACAGAAGACCAAATCATCGGGATATTAGAAATTATATAGTTGAGTGTCACCAAAAATTTGGAGATGAGGTATCCTATTTCCCGGGGTATTTCCCTGCTTTGTACCTGCCGCGCGAGCGCGTAAACCGCGAAATAAGTGAGGCAATTCAGATTATTTCGGATCTTGTTGGCGGAGGATACCGACCTAAATCAATTATTGGTGGTTTTCTATCGGCAGACAATATGCGTTATCTTGCCGAAAAAGAGAATATCCATGTAGCCCATGGCGTAATCTGGAGCCAGCACGCCGTTGACGGGGGAGGTGCTGACGGTTCACCATCATATCCATATTATCCCTCCAAAGAACATTTTTGCAAACCTTCGCAAAATGAAAATGATTTTATTGATTGTGTAAATTTGGACGGTTGGAGTGTAGATTTTCAATGTGCCCGAATAAGCGGCGGAATTCAGGGAACTACAGCTTTTAACAGTGCTTCGAGTAGGCGGGGAGTGGGTCCGATTGAAACCTACTGTGACTGGGGATTAGAAATAGGACACTTGTCTGTTATGCATACGCAATCTATTCATTTTGACCGTGGTTTCGAACTCAATGGTTTTGGCTGGATTCCAAATATATGGGAAGCAACACTCGTTAAACGTCCTGAAAGAAAAGATTGGGGCGAAACATTTATTCTTACTGCACTTTCAAAATGGGTTGGCGATACCAAAAAACGTTGGCCTGAAGTGCAGTTTATTACTTTCGGTGAATATGGCGAGATCTGGCGGAATCATTTTAAAGGTAATACGTGGAATTACCGTTTCGAAGAACGGGGTCTTGGAATTGGGAATTCCTGGGGCGATGAAGATATTCGCTGGTATATGAATAAAAGTTTCCGTCTGGCAACCTTACGTAACTGGCAACAAAATACTTCGGCAAAAGTGATTGATTTTACAAGATATGATCTTCATGCAGAAGAACCGACAGATCCCAGTCCTGAAAAACCAATAAAAGACTGGAGTTTGATGAATAGAATTAATCAAAAAGGATTGCGTCCGCAAGACAAGCCTATTTTACCGGACGATCTTAAAAATGAGGATAAGGAATTAATTTCTAAGTATTATCCCGAATTGTTTAATCGGTAATGATTTGATATTTTATAAATAATGGTGATACAACACATTTTCAGAAAACGTCTTTTTTTAAACCTTTGGTTAACTCTTTCCTGCTTGCAACTATTTTGTCAGGAAACCAGTGTGGAAAAATTTGTAAACCCATTTATAGGTACTACAAAAACAAAACTTTTTACCCAATGGGGAGGCGATGGTGGCACATATCCCGGAGCTGTAGCACCTTTTGGCTTTGTTCAGCTAACACCCGAGACAAGAGTTAAGAATACAAATGGGTATGATTACCGCGACAGTACAATTTTCTGGTTTAGCTGTGTAAATCATCTTAGCGGTTATCCTGAAGGCTCTTCAGGAAAGATTAAAATTATGCCTGTTGAAGAATGTCAAAATTTTCAAGTTGGAGAGTATAATCGTTTATTTTCGCACGAATGTGAAAAAGCTGAAGCCGGATATTATCGGGTAATATTTAATGAAAATGGGACTACTGTTGAGGCCACTGCCTCACAACGAACAGGAATGTTTCGTTTTACTTTTCCTCCAAAAATAAAACCCAAAATATTTATTGGTGATATTGGGAAAATTGAAGTCCAATCAAATCGAATTCTTGAAGGCTCAGCGTTCAATACAATTCTTTCCTTCAGCATTGATTTTATTAATAAAGAGGATATTAAAGGAGGATGTGTCCTGACCTTTCCTTCTGTTGACCACGGGAATAATGTAGTGATTTTGAAATTAGGGGTCTCAATGATTGATTTCGAAAGCACACGGATAAACCTTAAAACTGAGAATGACACATTTGATTTTGACCGGTTTAAAGACAGCAATCAGCAAAAATGGAATAAAGCCTTATCTGTTATTGAGATAGACGATACTTCGAAGGTGAATAAAACAATCTTTTACACCGCCCTTTATCATTCAATGCTTTTACCATGGGTTATTTCAGATGTTAAAGGAAAATTCAAAGGCAATGATGGATTATTTTGTATGACAAAAGGTCAAAATAAGTATGGCTCATTTTCACCGTGGGACACTTTTCGCTCACTACATCCGCTACTATGTCTTATTGCGCCTGACCGTCAGAATGATATGATACTTTCGATGCTTGATCAATATGAACAATCAGGGAAATTAGCCAAAGGGCCAATGACCGGAAACCATATAATTGCAATTATCGTTGACTCATATCTTAAAGGTATTCGCGATTACGACAGTACTTTGGCTTATAAAGCGATGAAGACCTGTTTGAATCCGTCTTCAGATAAATCCGATTTTTTTGCATATAAATCTTCCGGATATGTCCCATCTTCCTATTCCGAATCGGTCACAAAAACTGTGGAATATGCCTATAATGATTGGGTTCTTGCTCAATTTGCAGGGAAAGTTATGAACGACACAGCCGAGTACAGACAATTACTTGAACGAAGTTTTAATTACAGAAACCTGTTCCGTCCTGAAGTCCTTGCTTTATTGCCTCGAAATGGTAATACTTTCAACTTGGATCCCGGCAACTCAGGTTATAAAGAAGGTGATAAATGGAGTTATTCACTCTTTGTTCTACATAACCCACGTGATCTAATCAATCTTATGGGTGGAGATAATGAATTTTCCGCCAATTTAGATTCTTCTTTAGAAAACGGACATATCGTTTTCGACAACGAACCGGTGCTTCACGTTCCCTATCTTTTCAATTATGCCGGTAGCTCCTACAATTCGCAGAAATGGGTGCGCAGAATTATGAAAACTCATTATACTGCTTCTGCCGATGGCTTACCGGGTAATGACGATCTCGGTTCGATGTCAAGCTGGTACGTTTTTAGCGCGATGGGTTTTTTCCCCGTTTGTCCGGGAAAACCGGTTTACGATTTTGGCTCACCGATTTTTAAAAAAGTAACTCTTAATCTTAATAATGGAAAGAAACTTGTTATCAACTCTGTAAATAATTCGGATAATAACAATTTTGTCAAAACGGTATCTTTTAATGGATTGGAATATCAAAAATCATGGATTAGCCATTCTGAACTAATTCAAGGCGGTGAACTGACTTTTATAATGGATAATATACCAACTTCGGTACTTTCAAATGCTTTTGATTTTGTGGCATCCTCCGAAACAAATAAGAGCACTGATTTTTTGATTTCTGATTTTTATTTATCCAAAAAGCAAGTTCGACCAGACCAGCCGTTTTTCATAAAATTTAAAGTTCAAAATAAAGGTAGCAAAGGAACAAAAATTGTCAAGCTTTATACTGATGGTAAGGTATATAGGAGTAAGAATATATTAGTTGATGAGAATTCGATAGTTAGTGATTCAATCGAATGTCGCCTTTATCCGTATGGCAACAGAACAATTCGTATTGACGATCTCAAAGAAAAGAAAATAGAAGTCATTCCACCGTTATTTAAGCAACTATCATATATTGAGGTTGTTGATTTGAAAAGTAAGACTATTACAAAAAAAGGTGTTCCCTTGAATTTTAACTATCAGATTCGGAATATAGGCGGATACAGGGATACGGCTACTATTTCGGTTTTTGCAGATGACACTATTTACCAAAATCAATTGTTTAAACTTGAACCGGGAGAAACAAAAAAAATCTTTTCTCAATTGATTTTTAAAAGTGATGGAATCCACAAGCTGAATGTAGGTTCAATATCAAAAAAAATAACATCATACTCGAATAGTCAAGATTCTGAATTGGTTGGGTTCAATAACAATGAAAACACGGATAATTTAGAAACGAAAATCACTGTTATGACTTGGGTAAAGGCCACAGGACAAAGCCGTGAACTGATGGATATTATAACAAAAGGTGATTTTATCGTTCTTCAGGCAAACGGAAACAGAACACTTTCTTTTTTTGCCGGCGGTTGGGGAAGAGGTGTCTGTACTGTTCCACTGCCGAAAAATTGGCTCGACAATTGGCACCACATAGCAGGCGTGAGCGATGGGTACATTCTGAAAATCTTCATTGACGGAATTGAATCGGGCAGCCTTGTTATTAATGAGCCGGTTAGCCTCGCCTCATCTGCTAAATGGATGATTGGCAGAAATGAGGAATTTCCTGATCAACGGTTTTTCAAAGGACTTATTGATCATTTTAAGATATTTACAGAACCTTTAACCGGGGCTGAGATTATAAGCGAGATGCAAAAACAAAATTTTATTAACAATTAAAACCAAATCACCAGATGAGAAGATTATTTCTTGTGTTTCTTTTTTCAAGCCTTCTGATTACAGGTAAGGCACAGTATTCATCGTTGAATGCTCATTCACACAACGATTATATGCAGATGACCCCTTTTTATCTTGCCTATAATGCCCATTTCGGATCAATCGAAGCCGATATATGGGCCGTTAACGGTGATCTGTTTGTTGCTCATAACAAATCTGATATAGTTCCTGAAAGATCAATGGATTTGCTTTATATCGAGCCAATTGTGAAATTATTCAAACAAAATGACGGGAAAGCGTGGAATGATCAACAGTCCACTTTTCAATTATTGATTGATTTAAAAACCGGAGTGGAGCCAACACTTTCACTTCTTGTTGCGAAACTTAAAAAATACCCGGATGTATTTGATTTCAATGTTAATAAAAATGCCGTTCGTGTTGTAATCACTGGCAACAGACCTATACCATCAGATTTCGGTAATTATCCTTTATTCGTCTCATTCGATGGAAATTTAAAGCTTAAATACGACAATATGCAGTTGAAACGTATTGCTTTATATAGTGAAAATCTGAGGGTGTTCACATCGTGGAATGGCAAAGAACCCATTCTTTTAAAAGAAGAAACCAGATTGAACCATATTATTGATTCGGTGCATGGTTTAAACAATAAAATTAGATTCTGGAATGCACCTGACGAAGATTTTTCATGGAAAACCTTAATGAATCTAAAGGTTGACTACATAAATACTGATCATATTCAAGAACTTTCTACCTATTTGAAAACCAATAGAAACTAAAATACAATGAATGCAAGACGTGATTTTTTCCGAAAAGGCGCACTTATCGCCGGAGCCTCTGTAATGCCAGCAATTAAGGTTCTCGCTGACGATCCTGTTCAAACATCTGCAACTACAATAGGTAAGTTGCCATTTAAAAACACATACGTAAAAAATGTATTTGTTACTGAAAATGAGTTCAGAAACGCAAAATCAAATATCATAGCTTCCCCAGGTTTTTCGAAGGCTAAAGAAATTCTTCCTGTTCCTTTCTGGAAAGGTAACGATTACGCAATTGATATGTATTGGAAAACATGGGAAATTGCTTTTAAAAACATTAAAGACCCCGCTCCGGCTTCAGGGTTTATCACTTCCTACATAGATACTGCTTACAATGGAAATATTTTCATGTGGGATTCCAATTTCATCACTCTTTTTGCAAGATACGGTTCGCGGGCTTATCCATTTCAAAAAACTCTTGATAACTTTTATGCCAAGCAGCATCCCGATGGGTTTATTTGCCGTGAAATTTGGGGAAATACAGGTGAAGATTGTTTTCATCGCTACGATCCTACCAGCACTGGGCCCAACCTGATTCCGTGGAGTGAAATGGAATATTTTCAACATTTTGGAGAGTGGGAGAGGGTGCATAAAATTTTTCCTGTATTAGTGGCTTATTACCAATGGCTTAAATTGAATCGCACCTGGCAGGATGGTTCTTACTGGTCGAGTGGCTGGGGAACCGGAATGGACAATCAGCCACGCGTTCCGAAAAGTTACAATCCAATATTTTCACATGGGCATTTAACCTGGTTAGATACTTGTTTGCAACAGCTTTTCATAGGAAAACTATTGGTTGAATTTGGTTTTTATGTGGAGCGGTGGCAGGAAATTGAAGAAATTGAAGACGAGACAAAAACCCTAAAAAAATTAATAAAGGATAAACTCTGGAATCCGAAGGCAAATTTCTTCTTCGATAAATATGCAGATGGCAGTCAGGGTACACTGATGAGCATTGGTGCTTACTGGGCATTATGGTGTGATATCCTGAATAAAGATGAATTAAAAGCATTTGTTGCACACCTGTTCAATCCTGAAACTTTTTACCGGAAACACCCTGTTCCATCTATTCCGGCCAATCACGAAAAATACCAATCTGATGGAAGGTATTGGCAAGGCGGGGTTTGGGCTCCAACAAATTATATGATTATTAAAGGTCTTCAGCGAAATGGTTTGTATAAACAGGCTTTTGATTTAGCGCAAAAACACTACCAACAAGTGGCCGAAGTATTTAAAAAGACAAACACTTTCTGGGAGTATTACGCCCCCGAAACTACTGATCCTGGATTACTTGCTCGTCCTGAATTTGTTGGATGGACTGGTCTTGTTCCTGTTGCAGTGCTTTTTGAATCAGTCTTTGGCATTAATCCGAATTTTCTGAAAAAAACAATTCAATGGCATGTTAATCTCACCGATGAGCATGGAATAGATCGTTATCCTATTGGCCTCGATGGAATGTTGTCGTTAAAATGTGCTTCCCGAAGTTCGGAAAAACAGAGGCCATCAATTGAAATCAACTCCAATCTTGAATTAAAATTGATACTTAGTTGGGATGGTGGTTCAGAGACGATCCAACTGAAACAGGGAATAAATAAGATATAACTGCGAATATAAATATCTTTGGGGAATTGTCAGTTGTCGGTTGTACAATCAAAATGTTAAATAATTCATTATGAAACGAAGAATTTTTGTTAAAAAAACAGTCGGAGGTGCTGGTGCAATGTCACTTGCTCCAACATATCTTTCAGCCTCAGATGCTAAAAATGAAACTAACCGCCCTCCGGTTTCAAAACGTTTGTTTAAAAGTGAGGCAGTTGAGCAGGAAATCGTTAGAATAAAAAAGGATATTGTTGATCCTGAGATCTCATGGCTTTTTGAGAATTGCTATCCAAATACACTTGATACAACTGTTCATTTTACTGAAAAACATGACGAACTTGATTCTTTCATCATTACCGGCGATATCAATGCTATGTGGTTGCGTGATTCAACGGCTCAGGTTTGGCCTTATCTTCATCTGGCTGACAGGGATAATCAATTGAAAAAACTATTTGTTGGATTGATCAATCGGCAAGCAAAATGTATTTTGATTGATCCGTATGCAAATGCCTTTAATTTCGCGGCATCAGGAAGTGAATGGAAAAGTGATTTAACGGAAATGAAACCAGAGTTACACGAACGTAAATGGGAAATTGATTCACTTTGTTATCCGGTTCGATTGTCATATAATTACTGGAAACAAACAGACGATAAAACTCCCTTTAACGATCATTGGCTGAAAGCTATCAAAACGATTGTAAATACTTTTGAAGAACAGCAACGTAAAGAAAATAAAGGGCCTTACCATTTTATGCGCCTTACCGAGAAACAAACTGATACTGTTATCGGCGATGGTTTTGGAAACCCGGTTAAACCAAATGGTTTGATTTGTTCTACATTCAGGCCGTCTGATGACGCTACTACATTTTTATATCTTATTCCATCAAATTTTTTCGCTCTTACTTCTTTACGCCAGATAGCTGAAATGGTTGGACAGATTTTTAAAAACAAGCCTTTTATTAATCAATGCAATGAATTAGCCGATACATTAGAAAAAAGCCTCAAGCAAAATGCTTCTGCCAACCATCTGAATTACGGAAAGGTTTATTCTTTTGAGATTGATGGTTTTGGGAATCGTCTTTATATGGACGATGCCAATATTCCAAGTCTTTTGGCGTTGCCCTATTTGTCAGGAATAAAAGCAGATGAGGATATTTATCTTAATACCCGCCGTTTTGTTTTAAGTAAAGATAATCCATGGTTTTTTGAAGGCAAAGCCGCTTCCGGTATTGGAGGGCCTCATGTAGGAGCAGAAATGATATGGCCTATGAGCATAATTATGAGAGCTATGACATCTAATGATGATAAAGAAATTATTCAATGCCTACGTTGGCTGAAAAATACCCATGCCAACACCGGTTTTATGCACGAAAGTTTTAATAAGGATAATCCTGAACGATTTTCGCGCAAATGGTTTGCCTGGGCTAATACCCTCTTTGGTGAACTAATTTTGAAAATTCATAAGGAAAGGAAACACATATTAAATCATGTTATTTAAATATTTGATTATTAATTATATACTATGAAAAAAGTAATTCTTGCAACAATTTTTTTAAGTGTTTTTTCTTTTGCAAAATCTCAAGACAATGACCTACATTTTCAGGTACTTCGTGGTTTTCAGAAAATTGATTGCCGTAAAGAGATCAATATGCCTGATATATTGGGCTATAAAACATTGAAATGCGATTTTCACAGCCATACTATTTTCTCTGACGGAAAAGTAACCCCACAGGAACGTATTAACGAAGTTTGGCGTGAAGGTTTGGATGTAATTGCAATTACAGACCATCAAACACCTCAGCCTAAATACATTAAAGGCGATTACAATTCATCGTATAATTTGGCAAAGTTAACTGCAAAAAACAGAGGTATAGTTTTAATCGAGTCAACTGAATATTCTGACAGCAAACCGGTGGGCCACTTCAATTTTCTTTTTATTGATGAAGCAAATCAATATGCCGATAAGTCAATCTCAGCTAAACAAGCAGTTGAGCTGGCTGCTGGTAACGGCGCTTTTATTATTTACAATCATCCCGGATGGCCCGATATGAACAGCGATTTGTTCGACTTTCAGATTGATTTTTTAAAACAGAAAAAAATCCATGCAATGGAAGTAATTAACAGCGATGAGTTTTATCCAATCGTTGTTGATTACTGCAATCAGTATAATTTGGCTCCGCTTAGTACGACAGATATTCATTCGCCGATTCAGGCAAATTATGATGTGGACAATAAAAATAGAAACTTTACCCTTGTTTTTGCTAAGGATAAAACAGTTGAGGCGGTAAAAGAAGCATTATTTGATGGTAGAACTGTTGCCTGCGGTGATAACCTGCTGATTGGTAAGGAGGAATATTTGATTGAGCTGATTAAGAAATCGTTAGTTGTTTCTAACCTGAAAATTGACGGTTCGCAATATTCATGTGATATTGCAAATAAATCGGATGTAACATATTTTTTGGATGGTCCACGACATCAGCGTATTACTTTTCCTGCCAACAGAACGATCCAATTGAACGGTGAGTTAAAAAGTACAAATACTATTTTCCAGGTAAGCAATACCTATACTTCTTCCAAGTCACATATAGAGTTCCCCTTGTATTTCATTTTGACTGATGAAAATGAAGTCGGTATTCCGTATCTGAAACAAAATCTGACTCTAATAGATCCGCTGACCAAACTTGAAGTGTTTTGTCCTACTCATGATGCTGAAATTCATTATACCTTAGATGGAACAGAGCCAACTTTGACTTCACCTTTATATACTGGCACTTTTACACTTCAAAATTCAGCTACTTTGTCTTTGAAAGCCTTTAAGCAGGGCTTGAAACCAAGCCGAACTTTTAAAACTCAGGTATTGCTTAATATTTTGCACGCCAGTGTAAAACTTCAAACACCTAAAAATGGTGTAAACTACCGATATTTTGAAGGAGTTTTAACATCAGTTTCTGAAATTGAAAGTAAGGGTAAATTTGTAAAAGAAGGAGTTGCCGAATTTCCGGATATTTCGGTTGCAACTGTTGAAGATCATTTCGGAATAATATTTTCCGGATTCATTACTGCTCCGATTGACGGATTATACACATTTGCAACCAAAAGTGATGACGGATCAACGCTGAAAATTGGAGGTGTAAATCTGATTGATAATGATGGATCCCATAGTCTCACTAAAGCAAGTGCTTCCATCATGCTAAAAAAAGGCTATCACCCCTATGAACTACTTTACTTTGAGGATTACGAAGGACAGACACTTACTTTAGAGTGGATTATCCCCGGTAATCAAAAAGAAGAAGAAATACATGCAAAATACTTGTTTATTAAATGATAAATTGGCCACAAACAATTATTACTTATGAAATCGGTTCTTAATCTGTTCATTCTGTTTGTTTTTCTGTGTTCATTCTCTCTTTTTGGACAAAATAAATCGAAAGAAAAAGAAACAAAAAACAGCACCTATACTAACGCTAAACCTTATGAAACGGTTAAAGTAAAACCGGTGAAAAGTGTAATTGTTAGAAACGTTATTCTTATGATTGGGGATGGTATGGGTTTGGTTCAGGTTTCTGCAGCCTGGGTTGCTAATCGTGGAAAGCTGAATATTGATAATTGTACTTATACAGGATTTTCGCGGACATGGTGTTCTGATAAGTTGATTACTGATTCTGGGGCTGCCGGAACAGCCATGGCCACTGGCTTCAAAACCAATTACCATTGTATATCAGTTAACACTCTTGGAAATCCGCTGAATTCATTAACGGATCTGGCATCCATAGGTGGCCTGAAAACCGGAATTGTTGTTACATGTAATTTACCCGATGCTACTCCTTCGGTCTTTTGTGCCAATAATAAAGATCGCAATAAAGAAGAGCAAATTGCAGCCGATTACCTCAATTGCAAAGTTGATTATATTTTTGGTGCTGGCCGCGAACGGTTCAACAAACGCACCGACAAACGCGATTTGCTAAGTGAGTTAAAGAAAAAGGGTTATCAGGTTTGCACCACATGGGAGGAGACTAATAAAATAAAACAAGGCAAAGTTTTTTCTGTTCTCAAGGAGGGGCAGTTACCTTTTGCCGCTGAACGTGGCGATCTTTTTAGTAAAGCTTGTATGCATGGTATTGAGATACTTAATCAGAATAAAAAAGGTTTTTTTGCTATGCTTGAAGGGTCGCGGATTGACGATTGTGGTCATTCGAATGATTTGCCCCGATTGATGGAAGAAATTTTCGATTTTGACATAACTGTCGGTAAAGTGTTAAAGTGGGCCGAAAAAGACGGTCAAACGCTTGTGGTTGTTTTAGCCGACCACGAAACAGGAGGACTAACACTGCTCGATGGAAATCTGAAAAACGGAAGCGTTACCTGTAATTTTTCAACCAAAGGTCATTCAGGCATTTTAGTCCCGGTTTATGCTTATGGCCCCGGAGCTGAAAATTTCACAGGGATATTTGAAAATACAGAAATATTTCATAAAATTGTAAAACTGTTAAATTTAAAAAAATAATTATCCATGAAGAAAAATGTTGCTTATAAAGCTTTGATTATTATTTTGTTATCCATCTCAGTCAATTCTTTCCAGCCACTTTCGGCTCATTTCAAGCAGAAATTTCAATTCGGGAACGATCATACCTTTAAAATAGCTCAGTTTACCGATGTTCATTGGGATAATACGTCACCAACAAGGACAAAAACTATCGAGATTATTCAACAGGTATTAGATAATGAAAAGCCTGATTTGGCTATTTTTACAGGAGATATTGTTACAGATGTTCCTGCTAAAGAAGGTTGGTTGGCGATAGCAAAAATATTTAATGATGCAAAAATTCCGTTTGCTGTTGCATTAGGGAATCACGATGCAGAACCGGAAATCACACGTGAACAGATTTTTGAACTTCTTGAAACTCAACCATTGTTCGCAGGAAGAGAGGGTTCTGATTTAAGCGGATGCGGAAATTACACATTGCCTGTCGCAGCTTCGGAGGGTAAATCGGTCGCAGCAGTAATTTATTGTATTGATTCAAACAGCTATCCAACCGATAAACAATTAGGAAGTTACGATTGGATCAGGTTTGACCAGATTAATTGGTATCGCAAAACAAGTGACAAATTCACTGCTTTGAACAAAAAGACACCTATTCCCTCAGTAGCTTTTTTTCACATCCCATTGATTGAATTTAATAACGTTGTCGGGAAAAAATCAACCGTAGGAATTAAAAATGAAGGTATTGCCTCAGCTGATATTAATTCCGGTCTGTTTGCATCAATGATTGAGAAAAAAGATGTTATGGGAATTTTTGTCGGTCACGACCATGACAACAACTATATTGGAACTTATCAAAATATCTGTATGGCCTTCGGACAAGTTACTGGTGCCGATGCCTACGGGAAATTTGAACGCGGTGCACGTATTATTGAACTTCAGGAAGGGAAATTCAGTTTCGAAACATGGATAAGAACCAATTCCGGGGTGCAATATAAAACGGGTAATCCTAAAGAGACAAAGTAAAACAGTACAAAACTATAATTATTAAAATAATATTTGAATAAATGAAAACAACTATTTTTCTGCTCCTGTTTTGTTTGAACATAGCTTTTGTAACGGGTCAAAACCTAAATCCTCAGTATGTTAAGTTTGATGATGCCACAAGGCCTGAAGTACGCACAACAATCCGAATACCTGATATTTTGGGTTTTAAAACCCTGAAATGTGATTTTCATCTTCATACTTATTTCTCAGATGGCGAAGTAACTCCAACTATGCGTGCCGATGAAGCGTGGTGCGAAGGTTTGGATGCTATTGCAATTACCGATCATAATAAGTATAAAAAAAGTTTTCTTTCCACCGACTACAATATGTCATACAATATTGCAAAAAAACGAGGTGATGAGATAGGTCTTATTGTGATTAAAGGTGTCGAATATACCGATAAAAAGCCAGTAGGACATTTAAATTTTCTTTTTATTGATGATGCAAATCAATATGATGCAAACGTCATCCAACCCGATGCCGCCGTTGAATTAGCTGCATCAAAAGGGGCTTTTATTATTTATAATCATCCCGGATGGCCTGACAGAAACAGCGATCTATTTGATTTTCAAAAGAAATTTATTTCACAAAAGAAAATAGGAGCCATTGAAGTATTTAACCATGCCGAATTTTACCCGAATGTAATAAATTACTGTCTCGACAATAACATTGCACCGGTAGGTTGTTCTGATTCTCACTCGCCGGTTAACTATGATTACGATCTTTCTGTAAATAAACGCACTATGACGTTGGTATTGTCAAAAGAATCAACAGAGGCTGGTATTAAAGAAGCCCTTTTTGCCGGTAGGACAGTTGCCTTCAGCAATAACACTCTCGCAGGAAAGGAAGAGTACATAAAAGCCATATTTTCAAACTCTTTTGATGTAGTGAGGCTGGTAGAAGAAAAAGAACAGGTACTTTTTAATCTTACCAATAAGTCGGATATTACCTATTATCTTGAGTTTGAAGGCAGAACAGCCTCTTTACCAGCCAACAAAACAATACAAATGAAAATCAAAAAAGCTGATTTCGAAAGAGTTTTTATTCTGAAAAATGGCTTTTGCGGTTCACTGAAGAATGTGCAGGTTAGTTTGCCTCTGAAATAATAAAAAATGAATGTAAAACTGATTCCTTAAATTTTAAATTCATACATGAAATATTTACCAAACATTCTGATTGTTGATGACTCGAAGGTAAATCTGGTTATCCTCGAAAATGTAATTAACAATTTCGAAGTCAATATTATACAGGCACTTTCAGGTGCAGAGGCCTTGGAAAAAATACAAGGTATTGAAATTGCACTTGCAATTATTGATATTTGTATGCCTAAAATGGATGGTTACGAGTTGGCTTTAAATATAAATAAAGACAGACCTGATGCCAAAGTTCCCATTATTTTTGTCACTGCCGGACAAATGGAGGAAGCTGATGTTATCAAAGGATATGAAAGCGGTGCTGTTGATTATATCTTCAAACCCATCAGTAGTCGTGTTCTGCAAAGTAAAATCCATGTTTTTCTAGATCTTTTCAATCAAAGGCAGTCAATTATCAAAAGTTGAAATGATATCACGGTTTTCAAAGAACCTGAGGAAGATATTGAACAGTGATTCAATCTTTAGAAAACAGTGAGGTCAAATACTTTGTTTAACAGAAGATTTAACATAGAATAGAAAATAGAGGATGCTTTAAATTGCAACGTATTGAAATTGAAATGCTGAATATTGAACCTATGTTTGCAATACGAATATACAAAGCCTGTTTTGATTAATTTAATGTTACTGTTGAAGTGTAAGGAGGTGAGCGAAATAGCTTTTCATGTGAATTACATGATTGTTGCACCGATTAACCCTAAACCGAATGAGATTATTTAAACAGGAATTTAGTTTTATTGTTACATTTGTTTTAAATAATGCAGCGATATGGAAACATTACTGGTTACAGTAAAAGACAGAAACGAAATGCAGCTTGTTTCTGACATGCTTAAAAAAATGAGGATTACCTCTAAAAGACTTTCGGAGGAGGAGCACGAAGATTTAGGACTTTCAAAACTAATGAAACAAGCCAAACGAACCGAAAAAGTCTCAAGAGACCAGGTAATGAAAACACTTAATGGAGAATGAAAACCGAATTTTTTATTACAGTTCGATAGAGATGCTAAAAATTTGGCAGTTCAGAGTGTGCGTGACGATGTGCTAAAAACGATTATCGAATAAAAATAGGTGATTACAGGATAGGGATTTTTATTGAAGCAAATACGGTTGGATTTGCGAGGGTAGTTCACCGAAAGGACATTTATAAAAATTTTCCATGATTGACCCATTGACCAGGGCAGCACCTAATTTTTAAAATAGCAGTTATTCCGGTTTTATTATTTTTAATTTTGCCCCCGACAAGTTTTATTTGCAGCCTTAAAACTGTTGAGCTTGTTAATAGGTCTGGAAACGTTCAGGGCGTAAGGCGAGGGCGAAACATACATTTAGCCGCCAGACTATTTTAAGTTTAAAACCTTTGTTATTTCATCTGAATAGCCCAACTCAAGAGTGGCCTCAGATTTTAAAAAAGGTTTTTTTAACGCTTTGGCTTTGTCCTATGCAGTAAGCTGAAAAGCACTTGCCTATAAGCTAAAGCGTTTTTTTTTCAGAATATCCATAAAGAACAAGGGTTATACGAATTATTTTTTAGGGGTTGGAATTAAAAAAAGATTTGATGAACCTGAAAAGTTTCTTGCAAATTCAGGACTACGCATTGTAAGCCTACATTTTGTCGTTTTACCATGGTTGCAAATCTTTTAAATTTTTTAAATGGGCCTTGATGTACCTGGGTAGGGTAATGACTATTCCAGGACTACGCATTGTAAACCTACAATTTTCACGTTTTACAATGGGGGCCAAAGCTTGACACAAAATTAAATAAAATTTGATATTCTGATATTGAATTAATAAAGTTCTTATTTGAGCTTCAAAATATGTCAAAGTAAAAAACCGATAATGTCAGAAGTAAAAAAATATCTTTGAAATTCTTAATAGTGTAATAATTTGAATAAGCTATCTCAGACCGTTTGCTTTAGTAACTGCATTATAATGTAAATTCCCTCTCCATTTCTCTTCCTAAAAACAAAAAACCCCTTAACTATCAATTAGTTAAGAGGCTTTAAAGTACCCGGGGCGGGAATCGAACCCGCACGATATTGCTATCACTGGATTTTGAGTCCAGCGCGTCTACCAATTCCGCCACCCGGGCAGGTAGAACTGCTTTTCCCATTGCGCCGCAAAGATAATTTAAAATTCTTGTTACCAAAATATTTCTATCGAAAAAAACAATCCTTTTACAAAACCGAAATCTTATAACCGCTTCATAAAATTTTCTCTTTCTCCATTATTTCTTTCCCTCCTGCCATTTGTATCCGTTATTTTCAAATCCGGCAAGATCAAGTACCCGATTAACAACTGTATCTATTAGATCATCAATTGTTTGAGGTAGGCTGTAAAATGAAGGAGACGCAGGAGAAATAATAGCACCCGCCTCAGTCAATAATGTCATATTTTTAATGTGGATCAAATTAAAAGGATTTTCACGAACCACGAGAATTAATTTCTTCCGTTCCTTGAGAATAACATCGGCAGCGCGTGTGATTAAATCGTCAGAAACACCTGAGGCAATCCGTCCCAACGTTCCCATTGAACATGGAATAATAATCATAGTGTCGTATCCGGCAGATCCCGAAGCAAAAGGGGCATAAAAATCTCCCTTTTCGTAAATTGTGAAATATTCGGCCAAATAATCAGGATTTGTCCCCAATTCGTATTTCCAGATTTCCCTCGCGTTTGCGGAAAACACAATTCCATAAGTATTTGATGGATCATTTAATAGATGAAGTTTCTCCAAAAAACTCTTGGCATATATTGCACCGCTGGCTCCGGTTATCGCGACAATGATTTTCTTTCCCATTTTCCTGATATTTTGTGACGTGTTAACAATGATATTACAGACGTTTCTGAATCTTATGTGTTTTTGCAAGTTCAGCAAGTCTTATAATTAATTCAGCTACACCCTCGCTTGCACCTTTTGCAATTACCTTAACCCATTTTGGGAGATTAGCCGGAGGATTTGGGTCAATAAGGAAGATAGGAGTTAAATCGGGTGCGTAGTTCATTAAACCTGCTGCAGGATAAACATTCAGTGAAGTACCAATAACGCAAAGATAATCTGCTGATTCAACAATCGGTACTGCCTCTGCCATCGCCGGAACCTCTTCGCCGAACCAAACTATATGCGGTCGAAGTTGACTACCTTTCGCACATTTGTCTCCTATTTTCATTTCGGGATTGTCTAATACATAAATCAGAGACGGATCAATTGAGCTGCGAGCTTTGGTTAATTCACCATGTAGATGTAATATGTTGGTTGAACCTGCCCTTTCGTGAAGGTCGTCAACATTTTGGGTGATTATCTGTACATTATAAGTTTTTTCCAATTTAGCAAGCAGCAAATGACCTTGATTAGGTTTACATTCTAATAGCTGCTTCCTGCGTTCGTTGTAAAATCGGATTAGTAATTCAGGATTTTTGTGCCACGCGCCAATGCTGGCCACTTCCATAACATCATACTCTTCCCATAATCCATCCGAATCCCGAAAAGTGCGTATTCCGCTCTCAGCCGACATGCCTGCACCTGATAAAATAATTAATCGTTTCATCTTTTTTAGTTTTGTATGAAAGTAGTTGTTTGAAAACACAATTCCAAATTTTTTGTAAGGATTTTTTCGAATTATATCTAAAAACAAATCAACATATTTTATTTGCCATATTCAATTCTGCATGATCAAAAGTTCTTTAGATTGGTTGAGCGTAACTAACCTTACATTATTGGTTAAACCTTTTTAGCCTAAAGGACCGCCTCGAAGTGGTAAACTATTGCTGAGTATTGAATCGAATAGTTTCAGAAATTAGGCCTCTCAATTCTATCCGCTTTTGTGCCTGATTACAAACCTTTAAACCGTTTCCTGTAATCTTTTGGAGGCACTCCTGTACTTTTCTTAAATTGCTTATTGAAATGGCTCAGATTATTGAAGCCGCTGTCGAAGCAAACTTCCAAAATACTCAGGTCATTATCCATTAATAATTTACAGGCAAATTCCACTTTTATCTTGTTTAGGTATTCAAATACCGTCATCCCCATATTGACCTTGAAAAACCGGCACAACGAACCTTCTGCCATACTAACTAAGGCGGCTAATCTCTTCAGATTAATCTCTTCGCGGTAGTTGTTCATCAAATATTCATGGATAGCAGCAATTCTTTTATTCCCCGTTGTAAAGCGTATTTTAAGATATTCTTTACTTGCCAGTTGAATATTGGTATCGCTTCTACCTATAATATCCATCATTTTAAAAAAATGTAACATTCGATCAAAACTTTTCAAATAAGGCAGTTGCAACATAATCTCACTCACTTCGTTAAGCGTTTGGCCAACAATCTGAATACCCCGTTCCGATAAAGATAATGCCTTTGCAATAAATTTGAATTCAGGAAGATTCAAAAGTTGGGAGCCCATTACCGATGATGTAAATTGTAGAAACACCATCTCAAGTGTTCTGTTCGATGGGGTACTTGCCTCTTTGTCAGGTATCCAAACATGCGGAAGATTTTTACCGATAAATACAAGATCGCCGGGTTGAAATTCCTCGATGCTATCAGCCACAATCCGCTTACCTGATCCTTCGGTTATAAAACTGATTTCAAAATTATTATGGTAATGCCAGGTGCTTTTTTCAAGATTATCCTGAAAAATCCCGATAAAAAACGATTCATCATCTTTGACACTTATTTTCTCAAACGAAGCTGTCATAGTGGTAATAATTGCACTAAAATTGAATTATGTGTGAATATCGCACCGAAAGTAGTATAAATTGATGTAGATTTCAGCCTATAAAGAAATTATTTTTGTACATAAATTAAAATGGTTAATCCGAACAATTATGGAATTAATACTCGAAAAACTACTCGAAGCAGTAGAATTCGGCAAAGTTGATAAAAAATCGCCTTATCCCCCGCAATTGAGGGGTGAAGATGGTTCGCATGAACTAACTATCAGTGCCATAGAATCGGGCATCAGCCCTCAGTTAATTCTTGAAAATGCCCTGATCCCAGCGATGGGAAAGGTGGGAAAAAAATTCTCTGAAAACCAAATTTTCGTTCCTCAGATGTTAATGTCAGCCAGAGCTATGGGAGCTTCGATGATCCAGTTGAAACCATTTTTTGCTTCCGGTGCTATTAAAACTAAAGGAACATTTATTATTGGAACTGTTAAAGGCGATTTGCACGACATAGGCAAAAACCTTGTTGCGATGATGGTAGAGGGTGGCGGATGGTCAATCGTAGATTTAGGTGTAGATGTTGGATCAGAGCGTTTTATCGAGGCCTTAAAAAATAATCCTGGTGCTGTTGTCGGGCTTTCGGCACTATTGACTACAACAATGGTTAATATGCGCGAAATTGTAGCCAGCATTAAAGAGATTATGCCTGAGACAAAAATCCTCATTGGCGGAGCACCTGTAAATGATGAATATTGTCAAAAGATTGGTGCCGATTTCTACGCTCCCGATCCCCAAAAAGCAGTTGAGTATATGAACAAATTGGCCTCCTAAGGACTACTATAGGTTGTAAAATATTAATAATTAGAATAAAATGAAATATAAAAGTTTGATGATTAATAATCCCGAAGATCTGATGTTTGGGATTGCTCCTAAGCCTGTAAAAACAAGACGTGGATTGGAAATTGGGGGAGGACAGGTTTATGCCGAACTGAATTTTACACTTCCGATTATGAGTATCAACGATAACACCCTGGATCGTGTTTACGAACATTACCGCGAAATTGCTGAAGGGGCACTTGAACATGCTTTACACATGAATTCTAAAGGTATTGTCCTCGAATTCGAAACGCTTCTCGAAATGACGAAAACTCCTTCTATAGGTGTTGAGATCGTTAAAATTATGAATGATATTTGCGAAAATTACTATCAAAAATACGGGCTTAAATCCGAAATTAGACTTACACCCAACGATTTACGTGAGTTTGAAAGACCAGCGAGACAACGTAGTTCTTCCTTTTTAGAACCTATGTTCGAACTATTTGAGCGAGGCATGATAGCAGGAGGTGACCTTTTGTCTATCGAAAGTACCGGTGGTAAAGAGGTATCGGACGAGGCATTGATGATGTGCGATGTTAAAGGCACCATGTTTGCGCTATCGGTTTTGGGAGTCAGGGACATGCAATTCCTATGGCAAAAAATTGTTTCGGCAGCAAATAAGCACGGGAAAATTGCTGCCGGTGATTCAGCCTGTGGGTTCGCCAATACTGCAATGGTGTTAGCCGAGAAAAAATACATTCCGAAAGTTTTTGCTACGCTTGTGCGTGTTATATCAGTTGTTCGTTCTATTGTCGCCATGGAAGAGGGTGCAATTGGTCCTGATAAAGATTGCGGTTACGAAGGCCCATTCCTTAAAGCGATAACTGGTATCCCTATTTCAATGGAAGGAAAAACAGCCGCTTGTGCCCATTTAAGTCCTTTAGGAAATATTGCCTCGGCATGTGCCGACTTATGGAGCAACGAATCGGTTCAAAATATCAAATTACTTTCAGGAATGGCTCCAACAGCCTACCTCGAACAACTGGAATATGATGCCCGTTTGATGAATGAGGCTCTCCGTGCAGGCAGAATGCACTGTCAGGTTTTGCAGCAATTGTTGGTCGCCTCCGATGTTTATACCGATCCACAGGCATTGATACTTTCGCCTGAAAATGTAATCCGAATTTCCAAAGAACTAATTAAAGGTGAGTCCTATGTAGCTAATGCTAAAAACGGTGCTATTGCGGCACTCGACATTATTGATGAGGCACTTTTTTCAGGAAAAATGAAACTTCCGGAAATGGAAACAACTTATCTACCCATCCTCCGCGATGATTTAAACAGCATTCCCGACAATGAAAGCGATTTTATCGAAATGATGTTACCATTTATTGACCAAAGCAAGTTTATTCCGGCTGAATATGGGTTGTAATCAAAACTAAAGTGTAATTAATTTTCCGGAAAGTATTGAGAGATACAAAACTCCAAATTCAAAATAGATAAGATTGACGGATCAATTTATTGTGTGACTGTTCGTCTTGCACGACAAAGAATTTTTCGGGTAAACTTATTTGCAGTTTTATGGCGTATGAAAAAAATTCCCGTTAATATAATTTCAGGATTTCTGGGATCCGGCAAGACAACAGCCATAATCAAACTTCTTTGCCAAAAACCGGAGGGCCAACAATGGGCAGTAATTATCAATGAATTTGGTAAAGTCTCAATTGACAGTCAAACGCTGCGTTCGTCTTCTGATTCTGGAAATATTTTTGAAATTTCAGGAGGCTGTATATGTTGTTCCGCAAAAGGATATTTTCAGGAAAACCTGGAAGTAATCATCAAATCTGGGAATTATGACCGGATAATTATCGAACCAAGCGGATTGGGAGGTGTCGAATGGGTTTCAGAAATTGTTAATGCCAATTTTTATCTTAAGCTGATGCCTGTCATTAGTTTGGTTGATATTATGTGTGTCGAAAATACACGTTTGCAAATTAACCCCATTTATCGCAAACAAATTTCGAAAGCAGACATTATTGTATTTAGTAAGTGCGATCTGTTGACTGACTGCAAAACTCAAGATCGGCTTACAGAAAAATTCAAATCGTCATTCCCTGAGAAACAACACTATTTGAGTATCTCCGAAATCAATCTCTGGATCTCAGTTTCAGAATCAGAATTCTTGCCAGCGAAGAATGGAATGTTATTTAAGATGTTATTCAACGACGATTCCGATTTAAAGGATTCTAACTATTTACAAAACTGTTACTTATTCGGAGTAGAAACCATTTTCAACATCGGCAGGTTAATACAATATTTCAATTCACATCCAACGATTATTAGAGCTAAAGGGCATATCCTTACTGAAGATGGATGGAATCTTGTCAACTACACCTTATCCGGTTGTGATTTTGAACCATGTCAGATAAAAGAAAACTCGGCGATTGTCATTATCGCTGAAAAAACAGACCCAAATCTGTTTTCAAATCTTCTTAAAGAAATAGAATAAACTTTTATCTTTGCTGCCTAATAAATAATAAATCTTTATGCTTAAAGGTATTTCCTCTCTTATAAGTCCTGACCTGTTGGCTGTTCTTGCAAGAATGGGTCATGGTGATGAAATCGTGCTGGCTGATGCTCATTTTCCGGGTGAAACATTTAATTCGCGTGTTTTACGAGCAGATGGATTAAAAATAGCAGATCTTCTTTCAGCGATTCTTCCCCTTTTCGAGCTTGATGCTTACGTTGCTCATCCTCTTGCAATGATGGCTGCTGTGCCTGACGACACTCTCGATGCCAGTGTTGAAGAAGGATATCTGAAAAGTATCCACCAAACTAACCCAAAAGTCGCGCCGATACAACGTGTCGAACGGTTCGCTTTTTATGAAAGAGCAAAAAATGCTTTCGCGGTTGTAATGACTGGTGAAACAGCAAAATACGGAAACATCATTCTAAAAAAGGGGGTAACTCCTATATTTTAATCTTATTTTCAATATGGTAAAAAAAGCAATTTCACTGATTAGAAGTGAGGACGGCAAATCTTATCTTATCCCTTTTATTCTTGTAACAAGTCTGTTTTTCCTCTGGGGATTCGCACATAGTTTACTTGATGTGCTGAACAAACATTTTCAGGATATACTTGGAATCACCAAGGCAACATCAGGATGGATCCAAGCAGCTCTTTACGGAGGGTATTTTCTGATGGGAATTCCGGCAGGATTATTTATGAAAAAATTCGGATATCGCAAAGGTATAATCTTCGGTTTGTTGCTTTATGCTTTTGGAGCGTTTATGTTTTTCCCCGCAACTTATGTACAGACTTTCAATTTCACCTTGCTATGTTTGTTCATTATCGCATGTGGGCTAACCTGCCTTGAAACAGCTGCAAACCCATACACTACAGTTCTGGGGCCAAAACACAGTGCAGCACAAAGGATTAATCTTTCACAGTCGTTTAACGGTCTTGGTTGGATGATAGGGCCAACAGTTGGTGGACTTTTGATTCTGGGAAATACAACAGGTAGCGGCGAGAACAAATTTTCATCAATGGCTTTGCCCTATATGATTGTTGGGTCTTTTGTCCTGCTTGTAGCATTTTTGTTTATAATTACAAAGCTTCCGGAAATAAATGAGGAAGAAGGCGAACACCGCGTAGCAGGTGAAATTGTCAAACCATTTTGGAAGCATCGTCATTTTCGTTTTGCTGTAATAGCTCAGTTTTTCTATGTTGCTGCTCAAACCGGCATTAACAGCTTTTTCATTAATTACGTTACGGAAACAATGCCGGACTTCACTTCTGAAAAAGCAGCTTACCTTTTATCCTTAGGATTTTTATTTTTCTGGTTTGGGCGAATATCGGGTAGCATAGTAATGAAATGGATCAAACCAAATCGTATGATTGCTGTTTATGCCTTGGTTAATATTGTCGCAATGGCACTTGTGGTGGCTAATCTGGGATGGATTTCTATAATTGCACTTTTTATTACCTACTTCTGTATGTCAATAATGTTTCCAACAATCTTTGCGTTAGGTATAAAAGGATTGGGAGCACAAACCAAGCAAGCCTCATCCTATCTTGTTATGGCGATTGTAGGAGGTGCAATATGTCCTGTATTTATGGGTTATATTGCAGACGTATCAAGCATGCAAATTGGTTTTATTGTTCCTTTATCCTGTTTTATAATTATTTTCTTCTTCGGATCTTACGGATATAAAACAAAGCATAATGTAATTGCTTGAATTACATCGGTTGTATGAATTATCCTTAAAAATGAATTATATAAATATCTTACATGAAAACATCAAGAAGAGATTTTATCAAATCCGCATCCTTAATAGGAGCCGGAGTCGTTTTTATTCCTAACCTTATGAGTTGTTCTCCATCCGGTCGTTTGAATATCGCTGTTATTGGTGTCGGAGGCCAGGGAAAAAGTAACTGGAGTAAGGTTATAAACCAGAAGGATTCTGCATGGAACGAAAATGTTGTCGCTTTATGTGATGTTGACGATAACAGAGCGGCTGAGGCTTATAAAACTATGCCTAACGCCAAACGGTTTAAAGATTACAGGGTCATGCTTGACAAGATGCATAAGGAGATTGACGCTGTAATGGTTTGTACACCTGATCATTCCCATTTTCCGGCAATTATGGCAGCTATGGAAATGGGCAAACATGTCATCTGCGAGAAACCACTAGCCCACAATATCTGGCAATTACGGACATTGAGGAAGGCCGCTAAACATTACGGTGTAGTTACGCAGATGGCCAATCAAGGGCATGCCACAAATGGAATACGGCTTGTGAAGGAGTGGTATGAAGCAGGTTTGTTAGGTAATGTTACTGAAGTAATTGCCTGGTTTGACGGGCCTGATTTTGGCCCAAACAAATACTTTAACAAACCTGAAAAATTTCCACCACCAGAACAGCCCATACCGTCAGGTTTCGACTGGGATTTGTGGCTCGGACCAGCTGCATCGAGACCATTCAATAGTACTTATGCTCCCAAAACCTGGCGGGGCTATTTTGATTTCGGTAATGGCGAATTAGGTGACTGGTGTTGCCATACCCTCGATGCCCCTTTCTGGGCTCTCGACCTCGGAATGCCCGATGTTGTGGAAACTGAATTTAAATCGCCTGTTCCCGATAATGGCTATGTTTCAGATCAGGCTATTATGAGGTGGGAATTTCCTGCCCGTGGAAACAAAGTACCGGTAAAAATGCACTGGTATGAAGGTGGACTCAAACCTGAAATTCGGCCGGAATGGCATTTGGATAAATTATCTGGAAGCGGTATGATTATGGTAGGGGATAAAATGTGCCTTGCCACTGGTGGAAGGCCAAATACCCCGGTCTTAATGATGCCTAAAGACGAATGGAAGGCTTTCCAGTCGAAGCTTCCTGAAAAAACTATACCGAGAACATTTGAGGAAAACCCTCAACGCGAATGGATTGATGCAATAAAAAACGGGAAAGTACCTGGTTCAAATTTTGATTATGCCACCCAACTTGTCGAGATGTCGCTAACCGGTGTATTGGCTCAAAGGTTTAATACACGTATCGAATACGATTCTAAAAATATGAAGGTTACAAATCACCCCGAACTGGATATTTACATAAAAGAACCAGCTCGAAAGGGGTTTACTTTCGGTGAAAATCTTTAACAACAAATACAGATGAAAAGAAATACTTTACTTGTTATTACAATATTGTTGACAATCAATATTTTTGCCCAGTCAAATCCCGATAAAATGGACTGGTGGAAAGAGGCAAAGTTTGGTTTATTTATCCATTGGGGAGTTTACTCAGTTCCCGCCGGAGTGTACGCTGGAAAAGACATTGCGGGAATTGGCGAATGGATAATGAACCGTGGAAAAATTCCGACTACTACCTATCAGGCTTATGCTAAACAGTTTAATCCCATAAAGTACAATCCGGAAGCTTGGGTAAAAATGGCAAAAGATGCCGGAATGAAATATCTCGTTATTACCTCAAAGCATCACGATGGATTTACACTTTTCGAAACAAAAGCGTCAAAGTGGAACGTAGTTGAAGCAACTCCTTATGGTAGGGATTTACTTAAACCACTTGCAGAAGCGTGCCATAAATATGGAATCAAACTTGGTTTTTACTACTCACAGGCTCAGGACTGGAACAATCCGGGAGGTGCGGCAAGCGGAGGTCATTGGGATAAAGCCCAAGATGGCTCAATGGATGATTACATTGATAAAGTTGCTGTTCCGCAGGTAAAAGAAATACTGTCGAATTACGGACAAGTTGATATTCTTTGGTGGGATACTCCAACCGATATGACCAAAGAACGTGCGGAAAAATTTCTCCCAATTTTAACTAAATATCCTAATCTTATCACTAATAACAGATTAGGTGGCGGTTATAATGGCGATACTGAAACACCTGAACAATTTGTGCCTGCAACCGGATTTCCCGGACGTAACTGGGAAACCTGTATGACAATGAACGATACCTGGGGTTACAAATCGAAGGACAACAATTGGAAATCCCCAAAAGATATCATTCAAACACTTATTGATATAGTTAGTAAAGGCGGTAATTATCTTCTCAATGTTGGTCCTACTTCCGAAGGTCTTGTTCCCCAGCCAAGTATCGAACGTCTTGGTGAAGTTGGGAAGTGGATGAAAACCAATAGTGAAGCGATATATGGAACAACAGCCAGCCCGTTCAGTTATCTGCCTTGGGGAAGATGTACCCAAAAAGGAAACAAACTTTATCTCCATGTTTTTAATTGGCCAACAGACGGGCAAATTTCTGTTCCTCTTCAAAATAAGGTTATAAAAGCTTATTTACTTTCAGACCCGAAAAAATTACTTAAAGTGGAAAAAACAGCCACAAAAAATACAATTTCACTTGTAGGTAGTGCTCCTGACGAAATTGCTTCAGTAGTAGTTGTTGAATTAAAAAGTGCTCCGGAAGTACTTCCTTTGCCCGCCGCAGGAAAACCTTCAAAAGCGTCATCCGAAAAAGAGGGAACATTCGCAAAAAATCTATTTGATGGAAACCCTAAAAACAAATGGCAGCCAGCAGCTGACGACAGTGAAAAATGGGTTGAGGTTGATCTTGGCCAAAAAATAGAAATAGGAGCTTTCTCAGTTGTTGAACCCTGGCATCCGTGGGACAATAAAGGTCAGAAAATTGAGTTACAATATAAATCGGGTGATAAATGGGCAGTGGCAGTTGCTGTTACAACAAACGGAACGGGGCATACCACATCTTTTGCCACGGTTTCATCTCGGTATTTTCGACTAAAAATAGTAGAAGCAAAAGAACCAACATTAAATGAATGGATTCTTTTCCGAGCAGATTAA
>CAILKW010000320.1 GCA_903834845.1 uncultured Bacteroidia bacterium
AACACCTGCATTTTGCAACGGGATGTTTGTTATAGCGTTGTGATTTGCTTTCAAAATGTATCTTTGACGTATTGATAAACACCATACCTCTATCTAATGTATTGAAAACGTGTTTATTAATGTGAAATTCAGGATTAAAAAAAGGGTGTTGTCAGTATTGAAAAACCGGCCTGCGTGCCGGTTTTTTTTGTTCTGTTGCTTTTAATACAACCACTAAAACAACTCCAACTGCTGTACATGTCCCTTCTTCTCAGTCGGCTTTTTACCGTAAAAAAGTTCCATATCGCCAAATTGCTTGTCGGTAATGCACAAAATCCCAATATGTCCCTGTGGCGGGAGTTCGAGTTTCACCCGTTTTATATGGACATCGGCATTTGCTTTGCTCGGACAATGGCGCAAATAGATACTGAACTGAAACATGGTAAAACCATCTTTCAGCAATTTCTTGCGAAAATCAGCATAAATCTTCCGTTCCTTTTTTGTCTCAGTCGGAAGATCGAATAGAACCATTACCCACATAATCCTATATTCACTAAGTCTTTCCATCAAATTTTGTTAGGTATTGAAGCCTTCACTTCAAGTGAAGGCTTCAATTTCATTCACCCATTTCCGGAAATTCTACTTTTCGCAGTTCTCCCTGAAAACATTTTGCAAGCGATGCTGCTGTTTGTTGAGTTGCGAGCATCAGCGGACTCCTGCGGCTGTTGATAGTAACATCTAAAACAGGTATCTGCAATAGTTTAGTTTTTTGAGCTTTCGTCAGCTCGTCAGGTATTGCGGTGCCAGACATTATTTCAAGCACCAACTTATCAACATAGGGTCGGTATGGCTCCATCATATCATCGGCCAGACAATAGGCATTGTATCTGTTATGGTGGTGGATACCAAAAGTTGGTAACATACCCGATGCCACAAGTGAACGTGCCACAGTAGCGCGAAGGATTGCGTACCCATAATTCAGTAGGTTGTTTGGTGCATTTCCATCGGGGTCGCGCCTGAAGTCAAGTGAAGAATCGAATAATTCGCCCCAGTAATATGCTGCTGCTCGTCCTTCGTGGTTTTCGGTGTCGCCACTTTTCACCTGGTCGGCCCAGTATTTCATATTTTCAGTTTTTCGTCCCTGCTGTTTAAGCAAGGCTGCCTGATTTAAAATTTTTTGTCTGATAGTTTGTTGCCATAGCTGTTTCCGTAATGGTTCGGAAGCGTTGATCTGATGGGTAAAACGTTCGCTTTGAATTGTGTTACCCTCCAGAGGCAAGAGCAAGCCTGACGGAATATGACGGTCGTTACATGTTATTACAGCAACATTATTTTCTAATAAAGCATTTATCAGCCAATGGGTTAGTGTGATCTGAGGATGATCAACGACAACAACGCCGATGTCCTCAATAGGAATAGTGATAGTTCGATCTTTTTCGGGCAACATCGAAGATTCGGGCAGGTCAATAACCAACTGCTGATCTTTAAAACGTAGATAAGCAGGGTTACCAAAATAAAGGGTACGTTTGATCATTTGCTTAGAATTGTAGATTTCAATATACCTCCTAATATACCATCATATTTTGGCAGTCGGTGGTTTATCTATTATTAGGCTTAATATGGATTTTTTATAAAATAGCTTTTCAGTTGATAATTAACAATCTAAGTGGTTAAATAGCTAATTGCTTTACCATTTATGGATGTAATTTTGCCGAGACAATTTAATGTAATTTTAACCGGATTTAATTTATTCCAAACCTCAATACTTACAATATTTAAAAATCGTTTGTCTGATTTATTTGCCTTATTTATTTCAAACCGGGTTTCTATGTGGTGACACAGCCTAATTACTGGCTGAATAACCTTACCATTTGGGTTTGCTGAAAGATTCTGTATTTTATACATAAATTTACTCAGTAGTTCATAATTGCTTTTTTCAATACTACTTGTAAACTCATCATTAGACATACCAAGAATAAACATCTCATTTTGTTGAAGACTATTTTCAAAAGTCCAGTTTACATTCGGTAAGTTTTTTAAAAACGCTTCAGGGAATTCATTAATTTGAACAAAATCCCATACAAATGTGGGCTCAGTAATGAAAACTGGAATGCCATATTTCTTTCGTTGTACAGCGTGCCAAAAAGTAACAACATGCACCTGCTTATTTCCCTCTTGGTCATGATAAAATGCGATATGGTGATTATTTCCAGGTTTAACAAAACTTATTGCCTCACCTTTATCATTATATCGTAAGGGTTCAACAGCACTTAATCCTGTAAAACAACGTACCGATTTTATTGGAATAGACTGGTTTTTATCCAAATAAATGGGATGATTTATTAAATCTCTAAAGCTATTTAAGGCTTTTTTGGGATCATCCTTATAGGTTTGCCCATTTTCAAAACCGGAATTCAATCTTTCCAAAAGCACTTTTTTTACTCGTTCGTCAATAATACTGTCCAGCACTTTTTGTATTTTATCTTCAATAACTATATTTATTATTCCTGTTTTCTTATCCGTTTTATATTTAATTTCAACTGTTTCTTTTCCGGAAAATATGTATCCTTGAGATCCTAATCCAACGTCATACTTTATAACAATTTGTGGTTCATATGTCACTTGACCAGTTTTTTTGTCTTTAAAATACCGACTAATTTCACCATATACCCCTTCTTCATGTAATGCTCCACGTGGTACAATAATTCCTTCTTGTAATATGATTTTTTTCCCATTCACATATTTTGAACGTGTACCAATCGAGGCAGATTTTTTACCTGCTTTGAACGACACAAGTATCTCAGCGACTTTATTTTGAAGGTACTCTTTTGAAAAATGAGGTTGTTCATTCATCCAATTTTCCAGTGAACTGAATTTCTCCTTGTGTTCCTCACTTTGGTCTTTTAATGCTTGCCAGATAGAGTCTCTTTCAGTATTTAGATTGTTTAACCTTTGGATAAAGCTCTGTTTGGTACAGGCTACTACTAAAGCATCAACGGCATGATGGCGATGATCCAATCGTTTGCTCCAATCTTTAATCCTTTCTTCTTTGTGCTTTTGATTTTTGTGTATAAATTCCACTATTTCGGTTTGACCCATTGCACGATATTTATCAACCTGTAGATCATGCAGAATTTTATCCCAGCCCCACGTGTGTCTTACAAAATCTGTTACACTTCCACTTGTTGCCCATACATTACGGGTAACTTGCGATAGAATTGCTTTGGATTTACGTGCAATATATTGTGTTTCACGAAGCTGCCTGTCTATAAAATCAGTTGGGATCTTTTCTTTTGAAGTAAGAAGCCTTTCTTTTTTTGTTTTACTGATATCTCCGTTCTTGTAATAGTCTTCAATACGTATAAGGTAATCTTCAAATTCATAATCAGCTTTTGTTCTCATGTAATCGAAAGCTGTTTGATTTCCTTTTTCGGAGTTGCATTTTCGACAGGCACAGACTTTATTTGAAAAACCATCATCAAAGAATAATGATTTGGGTATAATGTGTTCAACTTCAACGTCTAAACCTTTTAGAAATTCCATTACATTGACTGTTTGACCACAGTAAAAGCACTTTTGTTTTGACTCTTCCCACATCCTAAATTTCTGAATTCTTGTGCGTGATGCTGTCAATCCATACTCCTGAAGAATTCTATTTGCATAGTTGTCGTTCTCTTTTTCACGTTGGCGCATGTTTTTATCGGTTGCATTTCTTTCGTCTTTGCTTTGTTTGAGCTCACGTGCAAGTTCAACTCTAATTTCATCTATAGTACCATATTGATCAATAACAGCATTGACCAAGTTGATCATCTGATTTAATATTTTTTCAACAATTGGTTGTTTAAGTTCATTTTTTTTAATCTGGGGCAATTTCGACAACAATTCCCGTGCTTCATTTTCTACAACTGTTAAACTCTCTGAATGACGGAATCCTGCTGCCAAACATGCTTCGCTATACATTAAACCATTTTGGAGGTAAGGTAATATCCTGCGTATTGCCTTGGATGATTTATTCCCGAAACCTGCTTTCCGAAAATCAATTTTGTACAAGGCATCAATTACTTCTGGTTCTTCAATGCCGAAATTTCTAAGTAAAACCTTCGTTAATTCATCTTTATCATTAATGGAATAAATTGTGTGCCATAATCTATAAAGAGGTTCGTTCTCAAAATCGGAGCTTATTTGTTCCACGATTTCTCCAGTTTCGAGATCAACCAAGCCCGTATCAATATTTTTAAGTTTGAATTGTAAAAGATTTTGGTATTCGGGAATTCCTTTCAATGCCTTAGATATCTGCATTTTCGTAGTGTTGCCTTGTAACCCTTTACCAATGGCTTTACCGCCCCACCATCCATCAGATTTTTTAACATCGAGTATGTTAAAAAGATCGCTTGTTGTCAGTTTTTCATTATTGTCTAAATGGGTAAACAGTTTAGTTCTTATTTCAACTGTAAATTCAAATTCTTTTCCTCTTCGGTTTTTTAAAACTATATTGTTTAGGCTTTCCCAATTTTTACAAACCTGAAACAAAGGGGAAGAGCGTGGAGCAACTTTTGGTCCGTTGTAAACAGTTTGACCCTTTTTGTTTTTATATGGTCGTATTTCAAATTCGCAAACAGAAACAAGGTGTTTACATGACTTTAGATTACGTTGGTAATAAATGATTTCATCTCTTACTATTGCCTTGTTCTCCGCGGTTAAAATTGTTGGGTAATATTTGGCCTGACAATCCCACATAACTTCAAATTCTTCAACATAAGCAATTCGTGGGAATACTTGTTCTTTAGTTCTGAAGTGTTTATCCTTAAGAAGATGTTCATTAAAATACTGTCCTATAGTTTGTCCAAACCCTTTTATTGTTTTATAACGATTGTTGACATCTGAAACGTAGTCTTTTTGCTTCTTGTCATCTATGTCGTCAGATTTTGCTGATTTATACCCTCTTTTTTGGTTTAAATGATAAAGTATCCGGCCCAATTCAACTAATGATATTTGTTCATTCACAGCTTTTGCCCTAAGTCCCCATAATTCAAGTACTTCAAGTTTTATTAATTGTTCTGTTGGGGTCATATCGTATTTGCGTAGAAAGTTGGTAAGGTTTTTCCGTCTTAATTGGTATCTGTCATAACCTTTTCTTTGAGTTCTTCTTTCAGTCCTTTTTTGATTTTTTGATATTGCATTTCCAGTTGAAAACTCATTGGCATCATCGGTGCTTAATGGTATTATCCTACTGCCCAGTGCTATAATTTCTGTAGGAATGTCATTTACAACGTTAATCAACGCCCAACCAATTGAGGCAACACCCAAGTCTAAGCCTAAAATTTTTTTCATACTATTTTGAATTTCAATATTTATTATTAATTTAGCCGCACATTTTGAAGCAAATCACAATAAGGATTATTCCGTTGTGAAAACATTTAAGCCGCCCTCGTCTTTCAATACGGGGGCATTTTTTTGCTTCATATTCTGCCCAAAAATCACTTCTGCCAACCAAAACTCTTACCTATATCACCCTCTTTAAATTCGATTCAATATCTTCAATTTTCCATATTTTACAGTGTTTTCAAGATGATAATAAGGTAACGGTTTTTTCAATTAACGACAATTTTTTTCTGTTTTTAAATACTTTCGAAAATTATGAAAAATCTTTATTATTTTGCTTATAATTATTTGCAATTTTCTGTTAATCATTCAAAAAAAATTTGGTTTGTAATTCCAAAAAGAATAATTACTTTAGTGAACTAATTTTTACCAATGAACTACGTATATTGATGAACAGTCAGATTACCATAAAAGACATTGCAAAAGCCCTTGGTATTTCGGCCTCTACCGTCTCACGGGCTTTAAAAAACCATCCCGACATCAGCCGTGATACTAAGGATGCCGTTAACTCATTGGCTCAAAAGCTTCATTATAAGCCTAATGCAGTAGCATTGATGCTTAAAAACAGCAAGACCAACACTATAGGTGTAATAATTCCCGAGATTGTTCATTATTTCTTCTCATCTGTAATCAGCGGCATCGAAGAAGTAGCATACAATTCGGGTTACAATGTTATGATCTGCCAATCGAACGAAAAATATGAGCGCGAGATTATTAATACACAAGCTTTACTCTCAAACCGCGTTGAAGGTGCATTGATTTCAATATCAAAAGAAACCAAAGAGTTTGACCATTTACTTATGCTCGAAGAGAGTGGAATACCAATTGTGTTTTTCGACAGAGTTCCGGGTGGTTTCGATTCGGATAGCGTGATTATTGATGATAAAAAAGCAGGCTATAACGCAGTATGTCATTTAATTGAATCGGGTTGTAAACGTATTGCCCACCTTGCTGCACCCGACACGCTCGAAATCGGAAAGTACCGGCACGAGGGTTACAAACAGGCCCTGAAAGATAATAACATGCCGTATATTGAAGATTATGTGATTGTTGCCGATTCTTTTGAGCTTGCTGCAATTGCAACCCGAAAACTTATTCAGCTTCCGGTTCCGCCTGACGGAATATTTACTGTAAACGACCTTACTGCAGTTGGTGCTATGAAAACTTTGCAGAAAATGGGAGTTGCTATTCCCGATAAGGTGGCAATAATGGGTTTCTCGGCAGGAAGCTTCTCCGATATTACAACTCCTACACTTAGTTCGGTTGATCAGCATGGTTATGAGATGGGTGTTAAAGCAGCAACTGTACTCTTAAAGCGTATCGAATCGGAGAGAACAGGCAAGGGCGAAACCTTTTTTATTGATACAAACCTCGTAATACGCGAATCAACAAAAAGAATCTGATATTTTGAATATGTTCGCAAACGTTTGCATAAAGGGTTTTCAAAATATTTACTATTATTTTGATTTAAAAGTGTTTAGCTATTGTTTTTTTAGTTTTTGCGCATTATATTTGCCAACGAATATTAATTGTCTTTCCCCCCATAAATAAAACGTTTTCCTTTTCAGGATTACGATTTTTCATGTTTCCCATATTTTGGTACTGTTTTCGTCTGAATTTATGCTTCTTATGATTTAGTTCACTTGAAGTTAATTCTGATCGTTCTTATTTTTCCAATATTAATTTTAGGTCTGATTTACAAACTACATTTTTAAAATTATGGCAAAAAAACCGCGTCTCTCTTTTTGGTCAATCTGGAACATGAGCTTTGGTTTCATGGGAGTTCAGATTGGTTATTCGTTGCAGAATGGCAATACAAGTCGGATATTATCTGCTTTAGGTGCTGAAGTTGAGCATTTAAGCTATTTCTGGCTGGCAGCTCCATTAGCTGGATTAATTGTTCAGCCAATAATTGGTCTTTTTAGTGATAGTACCTGGACTCGTCTGGGTCGCAGGATTCCATATATTCTCCTTGGAGCAATTATTTCGGCAATGGCTATGTTTTTTATGCCTAATTCTGAATTCTTTGCATATATTTTGCCTCCTCTGTTTTTTGGAGCTTTTATGCTTCTGTTTATGGATACTTCGTTCAATATTACCATGCAACCATTCAGAGCTTTGGTTGGCGATATGGTTTCGGAAGAGCAGCGCAATCAGGGATATTCAGTTCAAAGCTTTCTGATTAACGCAGGTGCAGTTATCGGTTCAATACTCCCCTTTGTTTTAACCTGGATTGGTGTTTCGAATATCCCTGCCGAGGGTGAAAAAGTTGCTCCCACAGTTATCTGGGCTTTCTATTTTGGAGGCGGTGCACTTTTACTTTCTGTGCTTTGGACCAGTTTCAAAACTAAGGAATACCCACCCAATGAATATCGTAAATACAACGAAACAAAAGAAGGTGCTGCAAAAAAGAGTTCTTTTTTATCATTGTTAAAAGAGATTCCTGTTACCATGTGGAGGCTGGCAATAGTTCAATTTTTCTCATGGTTTGCACTTTTTATGATGTGGGTATTTACAACTCCGGGAGTAGCTCAAAACGTTTGGAATACTGTTGCCGGTGATTCAACTTCAGCAGGATACAACGAGGCAGGAAACTGGGTTGGTGTTATCTTTGCCGGATACAGTTTATTTGGTGCACTCTTTTCGTTGATTATGGCTCGCCTTGCAAATGGTCTCGGTCGTAAAACTGTTTATATGCTGTCGTTATTAGCCGGTGGTGCCGGACTGATCTCAATGGTTTTTATTCAAAATCAATATGGACTTATTTTCTCAATGGTAGGTGTAGGCATAGCCTGGGCAGCAATACTTGCAATGCCTTATGCTATTTTGTCGGCCTCGCTTCCGGCTGAAAAAATGGGGGTTTACATGGGAATTTTCAATGCCACGATTACCATTCCGCAAATCGCTGCGGGTCTGTTGGGAAGTGTAGTTTTGAAATTAGTAGGTGGCCAGGCCATTCTTATGTTGGGTGTGGCAGGTCTGTCAATGGTTATTGCAGGCTGTTCGGTCATTTTTGTAAAAGAGCATATTTCTACATCAAAATCGTAAGTTTTGCAAATAAAAGCATGTTTATTCGATCTCGATGGGGTAGTAGTCAACACTGCTAAATACCATTATCTGGCGTGGAAAAAGATAGCCACAGATCTTGGTTTTGAGTTTTCGGAACTTGATAACGAACGACTTAAAGGAATCAGTCGAACGGAATCTCTTGACTTATTGCTCGAAATAGGAAACTTAAAACTTGACCCGGAAACGAAAAATGAATTGGCTGAAATCAAAAATAATTTCTATGTTTCGTCTATTCAAAAGATGAACTCAGATGAAATACTCCCCGGTGTGATCAGATTTTTAAACGAGTTACACGATGGAGGCATATTGATTGCCTTGGGATCTGCAAGTAAAAATGCAATGACTATTCTCAATAAGATCAATATAATACAATTATTTGATGTGATAATTGACGGGAATAAAGTTTCAAAAGCTAAACCGGATCCTGAAGTATTTATAAAGGGTGCAGCTGAATTAGGAGTTGAGCCACAGTATTGTGTAGTGTTTGAAGATGCTCAGGCTGGTATTGAAGCAGCCCGCAACGGAGGAATGTACATTATTGGAGTAGGAGAGGCTGAAAACCTCAAAAATGCTGATTTTGTCATTCCGGGTTTTGAAACGATAACTCTTGATCAACTAATTAATTGGTATTCATAGTCAAAAAAGTACATGAGAATGAAAGAATACATCATACATAACGGATGGAAAATTATAGAAGATACATTTCATCCCGAATACAATAAAATAACTGAAAGCCTGATGAGTCTTGGGAACGGGAGGATAGGTCATCGGGCAAATTTTGAAGAGAAGTTTACCGGTGAAACCCTTCATGGCAATTATGTGGCAGGCGTTTATTATCCCGATAAAACCCGTGTTGGTTGGTGGAAGAACGGTTATCCGCAATATTTTGCTAAAGTACTTAATGCGGCTAATTGGATTGGGATTGATGTGAAAATAGGCAATGAAACGCTGGACATCAATACTGCGAAAATTATGGAGTTTAACCGTGAGTTGAATATGCAGGAGGGTCATTTAAACCGGGTATTTATTGTTGAACTGCTGTCTGGTAAGAGAGTAAAGGTTGTCGCACGCCGTTTTTTAAGCATAGTTAATTCTGAAATTGGGGCAATAAGGTACGCCGTAACAGCTTTAAACTTTTCGGATAAAATCACCTTTACACCCTACATAGATTTTGATATCAGGAATGAGGATGCCAATTATGATGAGAAATTCTGGGACGAGGTTGAAGTAAACGTTAAACCGGGTGAAGGTTATGTAACTGCCGAAGTGCGAAAGACATTGTTTCATGTCTGTACAGGAATGAAAATTAACATGTTGCGCAACGGAGATAAATTTTCTTTTTCGGCTGATGTTGAAAACCGCACTAAATTTATTTCAAATATTATCCCGGTAATAATCAATGAGGGAGAAACCATAACTATAGAAAAATTTGGAATAAACCTTTCATCCGAAAACTTTCCGAAAGATAGTCTGATGAAAACCGCAGTAAAACATTTGAATTTAGCTTTTGAGAAAGGTTTCGATCAACTTGAGCTTGAACACACGCAAGCATGGCTCGAAAAATGGAAAACAAGCGATATTATTATTGAAGGAGATGTTGCGGCTCAGCAGGGGATACGCTTCAATATTTTCCAACTTCATCAAACTTATACCGGCGAAGATGAAAGATTGAATATTGGCCCAAAGGGATTTACAGGTGAAAAATATGGTGGTTCGACCTATTGGGACACCGAAGCCTTCTGCCTTCCCTTTTATCTCGCAACCGCACCTACCCGGGTAGCACGTAATTTATTGATATACCGCCATAAACATCTGATAAAGGCAATCGAAAACGGTACTAATCTTGGGTTTAGCCAGGGTGCTGCACTTTATCCAATGGTAACAATGAACGGTGAAGAGTGCCACAATGAATGGGAAATTACTTTTGAAGAGATTCACAGAAACGGTGCAATTGCTTATGCTATTTTCGATTACATCAGATATACCGATGACCGTGAATATTTATGCCCGTTCGGATTTGAGGTTTTGCTTGCCATATCACGTTTCTGGACACAAAGAGTGAACTGGTCGGCAGAGCGTCAAAAATATGTTATTTTGGGAGTTACCGGCCCCAATGAATACGAGAACAATGTCAGTAACAACTTTCATACTAATCGTATAGCTCAATGGACATTGGTATATACGCTCGAAGTAATTGAATACTTAAGAGAGAGTTATCTTTCGCAGTATAATGAGTTAAAAGAGAAATGGGGCTTTGATGAAGAGACGGAAACATCAGCATGGAAAAATATCATTGAGAAAATTCACCTTCCTTATGATGATAAACGAGATATTTTTTTGCAGCAGGATGGTTTTGCCGATAAAGAACTAAAGGCAGCAGACCAGATTCCTGAGGCAGAGCGGCCAATAAACCAGCATTGGTCGTGGGATCGTATTTTACGTTCTCCTTATATCAAACAGGCTGATACTTTGCAAAGTATGTTTCTTTTCGAAGATGATTACGACAAAGAAACCATTAAAAGACATTTCGATTTTTATGAGCCGTTAACCGTTCACGAGTCTTCGCTGTCATCGTGTATTCACACAATTTTGGCGGGTGCAATCGGATATGAGTCAAAAGCATATAAATTATATCTTCAAACTGCCCGTCTTGATCTTGATGATTACAACAACGACACAGCCGATGGTTGCCATATAACTTCGATGGGAGGAACATGGATGGCTTTTGTGAAAGGATTTGGCGGTATGAGGATAAAGAAAGGTAAATTGTCATTCTCACCAATTATCCCCGAAAAATGGGATTCATATTCCTTCAGAATTAACTTCAGAGAATCAATTCTTGAAATAAACGTTAATAGCAAATCAGTTCGCATCGAGAACCTTTCGGGGAAGGAATTGTCCATACTTCTGAATAGTGAGGAACAGTTTATCGCTGGAAATAATAAAATAGAAGTTCAACTAAAAAAATCACAAAATGAAAATTAAACAATTAACAATCAGGATTATTGCCTTTTTATTAATCATTTCCATCAATGAAAAGCCGGTTAATGCCGCCAATAAAACAACAATAAACAGAATTGAGCCTCCTTTTTGGTGGACAGAATTCAAAAATCCATCGCTGCAATTGATGGTTTATGGAGAGCGTATATCGGAAACTCGACCGGAAATAAACTATGATGGGGTAGAATTAGTTACATTCACAGCGGTCGAAAATCCAAACTACCTGTTCATTGATCTTCGATTGTCGCCAAAAGTAAAGGCCGGAACGTTTGACATTGTTTTCAAACAAAACGGAAAAATTATATTATCTGCGCCTTACGAATTGAAAGCACGTCAAAACGGTTCTTCCGAACGGGTCGGTTTCAATACTTCAGATGTAATGTATCTTATTATGCCCGACCGGTTTGCAAATGGTGATCCCTCGAATGACTCAAAACCAGACCAGCTCGAAAAAGTCAACCGCATTAATCCAAATGGCAGACATGGAGGTGATTTGAAAGGTATTCAGGATAATCTCGACTATTTAAAAGAAAACGGATATACGGCTATATGGGTAAATCCGGTTTTGGAGAACAACATGCCTGAGTTTTCGTACCACGGTTATTCAACCACCGATTTTTACAAAGTTGACAGCAGGTTTGGAACAAATGCCGATTATCAACAGCTTAGTGCCGAGGCGAAAAAGAGGGGAATTAAAATGGTTATGGATATGATTTTCAACCATTGTGGTTCTAGCCATTGGTGGATGAAAGATATGCCGATGAAAGACTGGATTAACGGATTTCCTAATTACAAGATTACCAACCACAGAAAATCTGTAACCCAAGACCCTTATGTGGCCGAAGTTGATTCACGTGAACTAACAGATGGCTGGTTTGTGCCAACTATGCCCGATCTGAATCAACGTAATCCGTATCTCGCAAAGTACTTAATACAGAATTCGATCTGGTGGATTGAATATGCCGGACTTGATGGAATCAGAATGGACACCTACCCTTATCCCGACAAACTTATGATGGCTGACTGGACTTGTAAAGTTATGGAAGAATACCCTAATTTCAATATTGTAGGGGAGGAGTGGAACTTAAATCAGGCGGCAGTGTCGTTTTGGCAGAAAGGTAAAATTAATCCGAATGGTTATACTTCGTGTTTGCCAAGTCTTATGGATTTCCCGATTCAGGATGCTATTGTAAGAGCGATGAACGAAAATTATGGACTAAATCGTTTGTACGAAACGCTGGCGCTCGATCATCTCTATCCGAAAGCTGATAACCTTGTTATTTTTGCAGATAATCATGATACAGAGCGGTTTTTTACCGCAATCGGTGAAGATGTTTCAAAATTGAAAACGGCAGTTACATTCCTTATGACAACACGAGGAATACCCCAGGTTTACTATGGCGGCGAAATATTGATGACAGGATTTAAGCGCGAAGGCGATGGGTTTTTAAGAAAAGATTTTCCGGGTGGATGGCAAGGTGACCAGGTAAATGGCTTTACAGGTGTAGGTTTAACTTCAGCTCAGCTTGACGCTCAGCAATTCATGAAAAAACTGATTAACTGGAGAAAAGGGAAAGATCTGATTCACAATGGAATGTTAAAACATTATTATCCCAAAGATAATTTTTATGTCTATTTCAGATATAACGAAAAAGAAACTGTAATGGTAATACTCAATATGAATTCAGAAGAAAAGACGATAAATACTAATCGGTTTGCTGAATCTTTAAAGGGATTTACTTCAGCTAAGGAAGTTATGTCAGGAAAGATTGTTAATGATTTGAATAATATTGTAATGCCTGCAAAAACCTCTATGGTTCTGGAGTTGAAGTAAGGAGTTATTGAAAACCTTCATATTTCAGTACAAACCTTCAAGGTTTTTAAAACCTTGAAGGTTTAATTTTAAATTGAAGTTTATAATTTAAACGAAGTTTATTATTTTAAAAATAAAAAATATCGTTGCTGCAATACCCATTGATACAGGTATTGTCAATACCCAGGCAAAAAGTAAACTCCTTGTAACACCCCATCTTACGGCTGAGACTCGTTTTGTTATCCCAACTCCCATAATGGCGCCTGTAATTGTATGTGTTGTACTGACAGGAATTCCAAATGCTTCAGTTCCGAAAAGTAACATAGCACCTGCACCTTCGGCAGCCACTCCTTCGAAAGGGGTAAGTTTGGTAATTTTCCCACCCATAGTTCTGATAATTCGCCATCCTCCCATTAAAGTTCCGGCTGATATTGCCAGATAACAGCTATATACAATCCATAAAGGGATAGTATGGATTTTTCCGGCCACGGAAGTGATTTTAGCCCAGTCGGGAATGGTAGCAGGATCTGCGGCTTTAAAGTAAACGAGAAGAGCAGCAGAAATAATTCCCATGACTTTTTGTGCATCGTTTCCGCCATGTCCAAGACTGAACATTGCTGAAGAAGCCAACTGTCCTATTTTAAACCATCGCTTTAATCGGAAAGGGTTGAAATTTTTAAAAATCCACAAAAGTGCAATCGATATCATATAGGATAGTAACATTCCAAGCATGGGTGCAAGAAAAATAAACGCAGCAATTTTCATTATCTTTCCAGAATGAACAACATCCCAACCTGCGTAGGCAATTGCAGCACCGGCAAAACCTCCAACCAGAGTATGAGATGAACTTGAGGGTATTCCAAGATACCATGTTATCAGATTCCAGATTATTGCTGCAATAATGCCAGCTAAAATCACTTGAAGATTAATTGATTGTGTATCAACAACTTTAGCTATTGTATCTGCAATTCTTAACTCAAAAATGGCATAAGCTGCAAAATTGAAAAAGGCAGCCCAGATAACAGCTTGTAATGGAGTAAGGACTTTTGTGGAAACAACGGTTGCGATAGAATTTGCTGCATCGTGAAAGCCATTAATAACATCGAAAATCAAAGCCAAAATTATTATGGCTATTAAAATGGTGAAATCCATTACGATACTTTTACAATAATTGAAGAAAAGACATTGGCAACATCATCACATTTGTCAATCGCTTTTTCGAGAGAGGCCAGGATATCACGTTTTTTTATCAGGTTAATAGCATTTGTTTCCTTCTCGAATAGTTCAGATAGGTACTCTTGGTACAAATAATCTACTTCGCTTTCGTAGGTACTGATTGTTGCACAAGACTCTGCGAATTCCAAAAAATCGGAAGCACTTTTTACACTGCGAAGTACAAGTTGTATCTCTTTGTTTGCTGCAAGAATGTAGTTTGCGATTTTTACAAACTCCTCAGGAAAAGTTGGCAGTTTATAAAAATGTACCCGTGTTGATGCTGTGTGAATATAGTCAACAACATCATCCATAGTTGAAATAAGCTGATGGATATCTTCACGGTCAAAAGGTGTAATGAAGGTGCCGTTCAATTGAACAAGAAGTTTGTGAGTTATATCATCTCCCTGATGTTCAGCATCTTTGATTTCTTTGATATATACTTCTCGTTGAGTCAGATCATTTTCACCCATCAATTTTATCAACAACTCTGAAGCCAGTACGAGATTGTCAGCTGCTTCATTAAAAAGGGGAAAGAACTTGCGGTCTTTTGGAACAAGAAACCCGAATATTTTGTCCAGAATCATATTTTTCTCATTTTAATTAATCTCAATATTTGATTGTGCGAATTTATAACTTTCTTATTGAGGTTTGGTTGCTTTATGTTACTGAAGTCAAATTAAGCCTTTAATTCCCGTTAGAACCTGATTTAGTGTATGAAACAAAGTCTCGTGTTGCTTTTAATAAATTTACGGTTTGGAGCAAAAGGTGTTTTGTTTCAGACATAATACCGAAATACAAAACTGAATTGCGGCTATTTGTCTCTTTCTTTTTAATCCTGCGGATTTGTCGTTTCTCTTGGTCTCGCATCAAATCAAGGACAAGCTGACGCTTTTGAATAAGAGATTCAATTTGTTCAAACCTCGATTCCTTTATAATATGAAGGGCAAAATTCAGGAAATCGGTAACCTGCGTGCTAAACTGTGTTAACTCATCGTTTTGATCTTCTGCAAATGGTTTTGGATTATTCATTAAATGATCCTTGAGCGGGCGAACAACATATTTAATAGAATGTGCCAATTCGCGTAAATAATCAACAATTTGCACATAGTAATGCCCCGTTTCAATTGAATCGTGCTGAAGTTGTTGGATAATCATGTATGTGTTTGCCTTCAGCCTTTTAGCCCTTTGATTAAACTCTTCTATCTCTGCCTCAATAGCTGCAAGTAATTTCATATTCCCTGAGTGAAAACCGGATATGCCGATAAAGTAAGCCTTTGAAATCATGATTAGTGCATTCGATGAATCTTCTGTGGTCTTAATCAGTACACTTTCAGATTTTATTGACGACTCTGATACCTCATCAATTTCGGAAAGGGTAATTTCTCCTTTACGAATCTTTTTTCGATGGCTGATTAAAGCCATTATTAACCAAGCTCCAAGACCACCCAGAATAGCCCCAAAAATCAGATAGAATCTTTCCATTAAAATTGAACTTTATCAGAGTGTCAAAGGTATTTCTGAACACTGTCTTGAACTGTATGTGCTGTATTAAATAAATGTTAATAAGTGATTAATACTTTAAATCTGACAGAAAGGAATAAAAATTATAACTTTGCCTGCACCAATTTAATAATTTTCGATGATGTTTACATTAAAACCAAGTACCCCTCAAAAACTCGCAATTACCTCATCTGTAATTATTACCATATTCACTGGTATTTTGATGGTAATTGCACATTTTCTTGGCTGGATGATCTGGTTGATGATTTTCGTTCCTGTTATTTTCTTAATCTCATATTTTTCCACACTTTACATACTTGCAGTGTTAATTAATGATAAAATAACTCCAATCTATAAAACCATCAGAGAGGTTCCTATTGAAGGTAAAAAGATGACAAAACTGATTGGAGGGAAAAGGGATATAATTGCTGATGTTGATCACGAAGTTAAATTGTGGGCTGACCTTAAGCTGGCAGAAATTGACCGGCTTCGTGAACTTGAAAAGTATAGGAAAGATTTTGTCGGAAATGTTTCACATGAACTAAAAACGCCGATTTTTAATATTCAGGGCTATATCCTGACTTTGTTGGATGGAGGTCTTGAAGATCCCAATATCAATCGCCTTTACCTCGAACGAACTGAAAAAAGTATAGACAGGATGATTAGCATTGTTGAAGATCTGGAATCTATAACTAAACTTGAGTCGGGAGAGCTTAAACTCAATATTGAATCGTTCGACCTTGTAAAATTAACGGAGGAGGTTTTCGACCTTGAATTACGTGACGCAAACTCTAAAAGGATTAGTATGAATTTAAAGGCTAAGGCTACCAAACCTATATTAGTCATGGCCGACAAGAAACGAATATTTGAGGTAATAAGTAATCTCGTTGGGAACGCCATAAAATATGGCAAAAAAGGCGGCAATGTTAATGTTGTTTTTTACGACATGGATAATATGGTTTTGATTGAGGTGAGCGATGACGGTATAGGCATCGAGAAAAAAGACTTGATCAGAATTTTTGAGCGTTTTTATCGTGTGGACAAAAGCAGATCAAGAGTTCAGGGCGGCACTGGACTTGGACTTTCGATCGTTAAGCACATAATAGAAGCGCACGAACAACAAATTAACGTTAAAAGTCAGATAGATACAGGAACTACCTTTACTTTCATGCTCGAAAGACACAACAAGTAAAAAAATATTTTTAAAAGTTACAAACTATTCAAATAATTGCTAAATTTATTCATCGAAATTAACGAATTTAGTTTACAAAATAAAATGGTAGAAAAAGACAATACACCCCGAATCCTTCTTGTTGATGACGAGGAAGATATTCTTGAATTTGTTAGCTATAACCTTCAGCGTGAGGGCTTTAGAGTTTACGCAGCCCGGAATGGCAGAGAAGCTATTGAAATGGCAGGTAAGGTTAAACCTGATCTTGTAATCCTTGATGTGATGATGCCGGAGATGGACGGAATAGCTGCCTGCGAGGAAATAAGAAAACTTCCGAGCTGTAAAAGTGTCGTAATCGCTTTTTTGACTGCCCGTGGTGAAGATTATTCACAGATTGCAGGTTTCGAGGCAGGAGCTGATGATTATATTACAAAACCTATCCGTCCTAAAGTTTTAATAAGTCGTGTAAAAGCTCTCCTTAAAAGGGCAGGAGGTGTGGCTGCTGATGCCTCCGATAATGATAAAATTCTTAACATTGGTAATATAGTGATTGATAAAGAACGTTATGTTTTAAAAATTGATGGAAGGGAACTTACCTTGCCGAGGAAAGAATTTGAACTGCTTTCATTATTAGTTTCCAAGCCGGATAAAGTATTTACCCGTGATGAAATTTATAAAGGAGTTTGGGGAAACAATGTCATTGTTGGCGATCGCACAATTGATGTGCATATTAGGAAACTACGCGAAAAAATCGGAAATGATCATATCAGAACCCTAAAAGGAATTGGCTATAAATTCGTTACTTAGCTCATTATATGTACTTACTTCTGCAAAAAACCAATGCTTATTGATGTGAGGCTGCAAGTTTTAGTATTTTGATAATTTCGTGCAGCCTCATAGGTTTTGATACATAATTATTCATTCCTTTTTTTATACATTCTTCTCTGTCTTTCGACATCGCGTTGGCAGTTAGGGCAATTATGTACGGTTGTTCAATTGTCATCCCGCGGATTATTCCGGTTGTTTCAAGTCCATCCATTTCAGGCATCTGAATATCCATTAAAATTACATTGTAATTTTTTAATTTTAGTGAGTTAAGAACCTGAATTCCGTTTGCTGCAATATCAATTTTATAACCAAGTTTATGAAGTATCCGTTCGATCAGTTTTTGATTTATCAGGTTATCTTCAGCTACAAGTATGTTTAATGGGTACTCATCTGCAAATGAATCCAAAAGAATTCCATCTTTAGCTTCTTCCAATACAATTAGTTCTTTGTGAGATGTCAGTAATAAATTCAAGCTTTTAAAAAGCCGTTGCTGTTTAACCGGCTTTGTCAAAATAAATGAGAACAAGTCAGGAAAAGTTTTCTTTGTTTCATCTCCGACAGAACTCAGCATAATTATTGGAAGCGAATTATTCATAGTTTTGATAATTGTCGCTAATTCTACGCCATCCATCTCAGGCATTTGCATATCGGTGATTACAAGATCGATTGCTCTATTTCCAATGTTTTGGAGAAAAGAAATCGCTTCGTGGGCTGATGATACAGAATAAGTTACAATTTTCCACTGTTCAAGTTGAATTTTAAGTGTTTTTAAATTGGTGAGATTATCGTCAACAATTAAAACTTTTTTTCCCATAAGTTCGCAAATACTACCTGAACCGGGTAAAATTCGATTTTTGGTGCTGATTGAACACTTTATTGAAAAAACAAAGGTAGAACCTTGTCCGAACACACTTTCAACTCTTATTGCTCCTCCCATCAATTTTACCAATCGTTCCGAAATAGCCAAACCTAATCCTGTGCCGCCATACATCCGGGTTGTTGAGGCATCAACCTGTACAAAAGCCTGAAATAATCCTGCAATCCTTTCTGCCGGTATTCCAATTCCAGTATCATGAACCTGAAAACCTATTTCAATTTTTGAATTATCATGTTCTTTTGAGATCAAATAGACAGCAAGATACACTTCCCCTTTTTCAGTAAATTTTATGGCGTTATTAATTAAATTTATAAGTATTTGCTTTAATCTTAGACTATCACCAACAATCTGAGGTGGTACGTCCAAATCAATATGATACATCAAATCAAGCCCTTTTAAGGCTATTTTCTGTGAAAAAAGATCCATTACCTCCTCGATGCTACTGCGTAAGTCGAAATCTTCCTGTTCGATTTCCATATTTCCCGATTCGATCTTCGAGAAATCAAGAATATCATTTATAACCGTTATAAGGTTATCTCCGCAAGTTAAAATAGTATCGTTATACTCACGTTGTTCGTCTGTTAGTTTGGTTTCCGAAAGTAATGATGCCATTCCGATAACTCCATTCATCGGAGTTCGTATTTCGTGACTCATGGTAGCCAGAAAAGTACTTTTGGCACGATTGGCATATTCCGCCTCCTGCCGTGCTTGTTGTTCCAGAATTCTTTGGTTTTGAAGCTCTTCCGATTGACTTTGCAGCTCTGCATTGACTTCCTTCAATTTTACAGATTGTCTCACCAGACTTGCAGTCCTTTTATTTATCAGAGCCTCAAGTTTCTTTTTTTGTCTGTTAATTGAATTAAGACGATACTTATAGAAACCCCAGAGGCTTACCCCAATTAAGAAAAGGACAAGTATTTTAAACCACCAGGTTAACCAAAAAGGTGGTGTAACTTTCAGGTATAATGTGTGAGTTTCTGATGACCATTCGCCGGCTCTGTTTTTGCTTTTTACTTTGAAAATATAATTGCCCTGATTCAAATTGGTGTATGTTGCCGAGGTCTTACTCCCGATAACATTCCATTCATTATCAAAACCATCAAGCATATAAGCGTAAATTTTTGTGTCTGGTGAGGCAAAATCCAAAGATGCGAATCCGAAAGTGATAACAGATTCTTTATATGTCAGGTATAATGATTTGGCTTCGGAAATATCCATTTTTAACAAAGAATGATCACCTTCACTTTGAGCGATAGGGACATTTTTGTTAAATATCAAAAAGTCTGTCAGAACAATTGGAGGATTATATGATTTTTCTATTATTTGTTCAGGCAAAAACGAATTATACCCGTTTATACCTCCAAAATAGAGAACTCCCGAATTACTTCTGAATGCTGAATGAGGTTTAAATTCCTCACCTTGCAATCCATCTTCGACCGAATAATTTTTAAATGTTTTGCTGTTGGGATCGTATTTCGAAATCCCTTTATTTGAACTAATCCATATAAATCCCTTTCGGTCTTCCAATGCAGCCTGAACATAATCGGTTTCAGAATTATTGCGACATTCAACCCTGGCAAAACGATTCTGAGACGGATCAAAATAATTTAGGCCGCCTCCGTGTGTGCACGCAAAAATAACCCCCGAATTATTTTCCATTAAATGAGGCACTCTGTTGTTTGTTAGGCCTTTATTTTCTTTGGTAAATCGGATGAATGAATAATTCTCTGGTTCGAAAAGGTTTATTCCTCCGTCAACAGTGCCTATCCATATTCGTCCTTCCTTATCTTCAAGAATTGAATATACCAAATTACTGCTCAGACTTTTAGTGTCATTTTTTTTGTTTGTGAAGTGGCTAAACCGCTTCGATTCGGGGTCATAAACATTTAATCCTCCTCCATAAGTACCAATAAATATTTTTCGATTCCGGGTTATTGTGATAGCTGTAATTTTGTCGCTGTTCAAACCTGAAATATTATTTTCGATGTACTTGAATTCGGTAAAATCCTGTGTTTTACGATTAAATCTGCATAGTCCGTTTCCCCAGGTTCCAATCCATAAGTCATCATTTTCATCCTCAGCCAATGCCAGAATAAAATCACCTGCAATACTATTATTCTTGGCATTATGTTTATACAAAAAGGATGATCCGGTTTTCTGGTCAAAACGGTTAAGACCTCCGCCATCGGTACCAACCCATAAATTACCGATATGATCTTCATAAATACTAAGAACGAAGTTGTTTGAAAGACTGCCCGGTGATGAGTTATGTTTGAAATGGTTGAAGCTGTCGGTGTTCTTTTTGTATAAGTTGATGCCACCTGCAAATAACCCAACCCACATATTACCGTCCATATCCTTAGTTATTGACACTACGCAATTTGCTGACAAACTACTGTCATCAATTTCATCGTTTGAATAGTTTCTGAATTTGTTCAGTTCGTAATCAAAAATGCTTATGCCTCCATTCTCTGTTCCTATCCAGAGATTATTCTTATCATCTTCGTTTATGCTCAATATATTATTATGGCATAATGAGTTGATTTCTGATGATTTTTTAAAACGGCGAAATTTTCCTTTTTCCGGTTCAAAAAGATTGAGCCCTTCACCCGCTGTTCCTATCCAAAGACGATGTCCGCTATCCTCAAAAATTGCACTTATATAATTGCCTGAAATGGTTTCGCTATTCCGGTTATTCGTCTTGTAACGGATAAATGTACTATCTTGACTCACAAACTTATTTAATCCACCTCCTTGTGTACCAATCCAAATCTCTCCACGACTATCAGCATAAACAGTGGTTGCAATGTTATTACTGATAGTTGTAGTATCGTTTTTTTCATTATAAAAATGGATAAATCTTTCTGTTTCAGGGTCGAAAAGGTTGATGCCATCGCTTGTGGCAATCCAAAATTTCCCGGTTTTGTCTTCAACAATACTATTTATATTGTTTCCGGAAACACAGTTAGAGTCGTTCAGTTTGTGGTTGAACTGTTTAAAGCGGTTTAGAGCACGGTCAAATTTGCAGAAACCTCCACCCAATGTGGCAATCCAAATATTTCTGTTTGAGTCTTCAAAAATGTTTTGAATATAATTACTACCCAAACTACACGAATCAAAGGGATTACTATAAAAAACTTTAAATTGCTGACCATCGAAGCGGTTCAAGCCATATTGTGTGCCAACCCAGATAAAACCGCGGCTATCCTGCATAATACAAACAACATTATTATCGGTTAATCCAGTTTTTGTTCCAATTCTTTCAAATTTAAGTTGCTGGTTATTTGACGATACCAATAAAAATATGAACTGAAACAGAATCAGTAATATGTATTTGCAATTTTTCATTTGAATCCGGATACTATCTGTATTTAATATTTTAAGGGAGCAAATGTACTGTAAATTTACAGAATATTTGGTTTATTCATTCTCTTTATCTAATTTTAGCCACTTAACAAAAGTTGTAAATGTAAATTAATTAATTACTTTTGTTTTAGTTTATTGATTTCTGAATTGGAACATTTTTAATGATTGGATCTGATTACAGGTTTTGTCTTTGGCTTTAATCAGACCTTTTTTTAGTGTATTACATTAAAGTTTCGCCAGATGAAAAGGAATATACTTTTACTTTTTTTTTCTATTATATTTTCCGGGTTTTATACTAATGTGGAGGCGCAATGCCCACCAACACCGACATTTACAGCGACTTCCCGTGGATACAACACAGAGCTTGTTAATGATAGTGCTTACCTTTGTGCTCCTGATGGAGTCGAACTTAATGCTTCACCAAGTTCAGGCGTTACATACAAATGGAAAAAAAATGGCCTTGAATTTAGTCCGGATTCTACCTATTCACACTTTTGGGTCAAAGAAGAAGGAACATATAATGTAGAAGTGACAAGTTCCGGGTGTACCGTAGCTTCTGTACAACAGATACATGTGAAACATAAAACACCACCCATGTTTAGCATAGTAACAGTTCCATCCGATTCACGTATTTGTGAGGGAGACTCAATATTTATAACTGTTTATATCACAACACCTAATCCGGATTTGTTCTGGTTGGCACCCTCTGATATAAGAGGAGAAAGTACAAACTATGTTGCAATGGCCTTGAATAATTCGACAGTATTTAAATTTTCATTAGAAAATCTTGACACACAGTGTTCTAAAATAGTTTCTATTCCGGTAACGGTGGATAATGCTATTATCGGAGGAACTATAGGAAGTGATCAATCTATTTGTGCTGGACAAACCCCTAGTCCATTGACCTCACTTTCGCTGCCAACCAGAGGCAATGGAACATATACCTACAGTTGGGAATCAAGCACTGAAAGTGCATTTGCAGGTTTTAGCACCATAGCGGGTAGCGGTTCAGGCAACGCAATTGGGCCTATAACTCAAACAACTTGGATTAGAAGAATTGCTTATTCACCCCCTTGTGCATCGGGTTCAAGCAATGCTGTGAAGATAACTGTAGATCCAACACCAATGATATTGAGTGACTCCACAAAAAATGTATGTTCAGGTGATAACGTGAACTACCTGCCTATATCAAGTGTCAGTGGAACCACTTTTGCCTGGACAGGTACTTTGACTTCAGGTAGTGTATCAGGAATTAATCCCTTTGGGGTCGGAGGTATTTTGGATAATCTGACACTTAATAGCGGTTCTTCAGCAACAGTTACCTACACTATTACACCAAGCGGCCCTGCCTCAACTTTTTGTCAAAATGTAAAAGATTTTGTCGTTTCAGTTTATCCTAAACCAACTATTACCAATGTAGTGTTAACGCAATCAATTTGTTCAGGAGAAACTACAACACCTTTTACGCCTACATCAAGCCTTGGTTCAACCACTTCTTATACATGGTCAGCTTCACCCACCTTACCTAATGCAGATTTGAGCGGGTATCAAAATACCGGTTCCGGTATAATACCGGCAATGCAAATAATTAATAAGACAACTACAACCAAAACTGTTACTTATAGAATTACTCCGACTGGTCCGCTGCCTGCTCTTTGCGATGGTACACCGGTTGACTATGTGATAACTGTTAAACCAGCACCAAGTGTTACCAACCCAGTTATGAATCAGACTATTTGCTCAGGAGCTTCAACAAGTTTAGTTACAATCACATCGAATCTTGATCCACCCACCTTCACCTGGACAGCAAGCGCAGTCCCGATAGGTGATGTGACGGGATATGTAGCAAGTGGCCTAACCAATATTATTGGAGTGCAAACCATAACCACAGGTAATACACAAGGCATTGTAACATATACAATTTTACCAAACGGAACACTAGATGGTTGTTCAGGTTCTTCCACTAATTATTTGGTATATGTAAATCCTCTGCCAACACCAACAATTACGGGAAATATTGCAGTTTGTGCAAATTCAACCGAAAATTATTCCACAGAATCAGGAATGGACAATTATGACTGGCAGGTAAGTGCGGGAGGCTCCATTGTTATGGGTGCAGGAACAAATTCTATTACAGTTTCTTGGGGATCTGCAGGTTCAGGCTCTGTCAGTGTGAATTATGAACTTGCAGGGACGGGGTGTAAAGCGACTACCGCGACAGTCTTAAATGTCACAGTAAATCCAAGAACATCACCGACAATAACAGGGTCAGCTACTTTCTGCAACGGCACTACCGGCACTTTTAGTACACAAGCAGGTATGTCGGGATATCAATGGAATGTAACCGGTGGAAACATAACTTCCGGAGCGGGAACTTCACAGATAAATGTTTTATGGACTGCAACCGGGAATCAAACAGTCACTATTAATTATTCAAATTCTTTCAGTTGTCAGTCAATTATACCGGTTTCCAAAACCGTAACTATTTACCCTGTTTCAATACCCACAATAACAGGATCATCAGCTGTATGTATAAATTCCAGTGTTAATTACTTTACCGAATCCGGGATGTCATCCTATATTTGGGCTGTTGTTGGAGGTACAATAACCAGTGGGCAAGGTACGTACCAAATCACTGTAAACTGGACTTCAGCGGTTTCACCAAGTGTTTCGGTTACTTATACCAATACATTTTCCTGTCCTGCAGTAACCCCTACCGTACTTAATGTGACTGTAAATGCGTTACCCAGTCCGACAATTAGCGGTAATAATATTCCATGTATTAATGCTCAGGAAATCTATACTACAGAAACCGGCAGGTTAGCTTACGTTTGGGGAGTTCCAACAGGTGGAACTATCATAAGCGGTCAAGGCACCAGTTCTATCACTGTGTCATGGACATCCTCCGGACCTCACTCAGTTACTGTAAATTATAATCAAACTGGATGCCCGGCAACCACTCCTGCCTCCTATAGTGTAACGGTTCATGATCGTCCTGTAGTAACTATCTCAGGACCTCAGTCTGTCTGTACCAATGCCACTGGAATGAGATATACTACCCAAGTTGGAATGATTAGTTATACTTGGGGAGTTACAGGTGGTACAATTGACTCTGGGCAGGGAACAAATTCCATTTTAGTAACATGGAATACCCCGGGATCAGGAACTGTATGTGTGAATTATAATAACACTGATTGCCCTGCTCTCGTTCCAACATGCTATAATGTTGCTGTTAATCCTTTGCCTGTACCAACAATTACTGGTTCGACATCAAATTGCATCGGCTCTACAGGAAACGTCTATACTACAGAACCTGGTATGACCAATTATTTGTGGAGCGTTTCAGGAGGAGTAATAACTTCTGGTGGTACTCTTACCAGTAACAGTGCTACTGTTACATGGAATACAGCTGGAACACAATCAATAAGTGTAAACTATGACGACTTAAATAGTTGCACTGCAGCTTCTGCTACTACAAAAACTGTAACTGTAAAAGCAATACCAGTAGGTAGTGCAACTCCATCAACCCAGTCAGTTTGTAGCGGTCAATTAGTTACGATTGCTTTGAGTTCGGGTTCTCCAACTACGACATACACATGGGATATCGCACCAACAGCTCTTTCGGGTTCAGCCACGGGTAACGCTAATCCGATTTCGGAAATTTATACCAATTTAGGTACAATACCTGTAACAGTTCAATTTAATATAATACCAACTGATAATGGATGTCCGGGGAGTACTTTCAGTGCAACTGCTACTGTTAATCCACTTCCTGTAATCACTATTACAGGTAATGCTAATCCTGCAATGGGTGCTACTGAAATATATACAACTGAAGCGGGAATGTCCGGTTATTTATGGTCACTTGGTGCTACAACCAGCGCAACTATAACAAATGGTACAACCAATTCTGCTTCTGTTGTCTGGTCATCATCAGGGCAATTATGTGTCAATTATTCAAATGTTTATGGTTGTAGCACCGTTCCGAAATGTATTACCGCGAGTACCAGCACCGTACCGGCTACTTTTGATGTAACCCCAGCAACTGGAATCTTTTGTGTAGGTGCCTCTGTAAGCGATGGTGTCACTATTGGACTTTCCGGTTCTCAAAGTAGTATTCTGTATCAACTATATCTGGATGGTAGCCTAATCACACCTGCAATATCTTTTATTGGAACAGGTAATGCATTTAATTTCGGTACACCTGTCAACGTTGCAGGAACTTACCGAGTCAGGGCAACAAATACATCATCCGGCATATCGGTTTGGATGAACCTCCAGTCTGTTGTTACAGAAGTTCCCTACCCAATTCTATATTCAATTTCTTCATACAATATGCATTTTTGTGCTGGTGACCATAGTATTGGAGTAAGCGGGTCAGAAACAGATGTAAAATACTGGCTGATGTACGGCGGTGTTATTCCTGATACTTCGTTAGTTGCT
>CAILKW010000321.1 GCA_903834845.1 uncultured Bacteroidia bacterium
CTTCTATTTCCCCATTTCCTGGCTTCTGCCGGAGGTGCAGCAACTTTCGTGTTTCTCGCTCTTATGTCTTTCCTTCAATGGCTTTTTACTTATTTATACCTGCCAGAAACAAAAGGAAAATCGTTGGAAGAGATTGAATTGCTGTGGAAATAGGCGTATGGCAAGCTTTCCGGCTTAAATAAATTCAAATGTATTGAATTTAAATAATATGAGACTTTGTGGCTAAAAAAATATTTTTCGCAACGGATTTAATGATATAGCATAATTTTAAAAAATGAATTCACGAGAAAACTTAAAAAAAACTTTGAACCATCAGCAACCTGAACGATTGGTTCTTGATTTTGGAGGTACCGGAGTTACAGGTATCCATTGTTTGTCGGTAAAAAACCTCCGCTCTTATTATGGACTTGAAGATCGTCCGGTGAAAGTGGTTGAACCATTCCAGATGTTGGGTGAGGTTGACAGGGATTTACGTCAGGCAATGGGGATTGATGTTATTGGTGCTTACGGCAAAAACAACATGTTTGGGTTTGCCAATAACGAATGTGACTGGAAACCTTTTACCTCAAATTGGGGACAGGAATTGCTTGTTCCGTTTGATTTCAATTACTCAAATGCTGAGGATGGCAGTCTATTGGTTTATCCTACTGGAGATACCACGATTCCCCCTACTGCGAGGATGCCTGCTACAGGTTACTTCTTTGATGCAATTATTCGTCAGGAACCTATTGATGAAGAGAACCTTGATCCCGAAGATAACCTTGAAGAATTTGGTAAAATAAGTAGCACCACCCTCGATTACTGGGAGAGAACTGTCAGTCAGTTATCAACATCAGGGAAAGGTATAATTGCAAGTCTGGGTGGCACCGCTTTAGGCGATATTGCTCTTGTTCCCGGAATGCAACTACGAAGACCCAAAGGTATTCGCGACGTGGCCGAATGGTATATGAGTACAATTATGCGCCCCGATTATATCCATTCAATTTTTGAGAAGCAGACAGAACTCGCCATTGAGAACTTTGCGAAAATTTATGAGCGGATTGGAAATAGCATTGATGCTGTTTTTATTTGTGGTACTGATTTTGGAACGCAGGACTCTACTTTTTGCTCACCAGATCAGTTTTCGGAATTGTACCTTCCTTATTACAAGAGAATTAATGACTGGATGCATCAGAATACCGAATGGAAAAGTTTCAAACACTCATGCGGAGCAGTTGAAACTTTCATGCCTTTATTTATTGAATCTGGTTTCGACATCATCAATCCGGTTCAAATTAATGCCAAAGGAATGGATCCACATCATTTGAAAGATACTTACGGAAAGGATCTGGTTTTCTGGGGTGGGGGAGTAGATACACAGAAAATGCTCTCATTCGGCACACCCGCTGAGGTGAAAAAACAGGTCATTGAGAATTGCGAAATTTTTTCAAAAGATGGTGGTTTTGTCTTTAACACAGTCCATAATATTCAAGCCAATGTACCTATCGAAAACCTTGTTGCAATGATGGATGCAGTCGCAGAGTTTAACGGAATCTAATCTCGTAACTGACGACTGGCAAAAGGCAATTATCAAACCTGAAAAGGTAGTACCTGATTAACCGAGGCGTGAAACCCACGGAAGATAAGGAGACGTAAACCCTAATACTTAAAGGGTTGAATATTTTAACAAGAATGCAAATTTCATGATTTTTTGAACAAAAAATACTTAGTAATGAATCAGTTAAATTTTAAGTTGTTGATATTATTAGCATTGATATCCTCATCATTATTTGCCAAAGAGTACCATGTTTCGGTAAAAGGAAGCAATCAAAATGAAGGTTCTGTTTCAAAACCATTAAAAACAATAAATTTTGCAGCTCAGCTTGCAAAACCCGGTGATGTGATAATCGTACATGCCGGGACATATCGTGAATGGATTAACCCTGCACGTGGAGGTGAAAACGATGCCAATCGAATTGTTTACAGGGCAGCCCAGAGTGAGAAGGTTGAGATTAAAGGCTCTGAGGTCATTACTGGTTGGAAAAAGGATAATAACAACGTTTGGAAAGTAACCATTCCAAACTCCTTTTTTGGGGATTACAATCCTTACAAAGACTCAATCTATGGAGACTGGTTTTCGAAACAAGGCCGAATTCACCATACCGGCGAGGTGTTTCTTAACGGTAAATCATTATTCGAAAAAGAAAAGATTGAAAAGGTAATAATTCCAATTCCGGATACTAAAATTAAAGATACCGAAGGGTCAACTTACACTTGGTATTGTGAGAGTGATGCCAAAAACACAACTTTATGGGCAAACTTTCAAAAATTCGATCCCAATAAAGAACAGGTAGAAATAAGTGCCAGAAGAACTTGTTTTTATCCTGATAAGCCTGGAATCAATTACCTTACCATCAGTGGATTTAATATCAGTCAGGCTGCTACTCAATGGGCAGCACCGACTGCCGAACAGATTGGGATGATCTCTACACATTGGAATAAAGGGTGGATCATTGAAAATAACGTCATCAGCGATTCTAAGTGTTCGGGAATCACTTTAGGAAAAGAACGTGGTACAGGTCATAATGTATGGTCTGAAAATAAAAGTATAGATGGTTCTCTGCATTATATTGAGGTAACATTCAGGACTCTACGAAACGGTTGGAGTAAAACCAATATCGGCTCTCATATTGTACGTAATAACGAAATTTTCAACTGTGAGCAAACAGGAATTTGTGGAAGTATGGGTGCTGCTTTTAGCATAATAGAAAATAACCATATTCATCATATCTGGACAAAAAGACAGTTTAGCGGAGCCGAAATTGGAGGTATTAAGTTTCATGCGGCAATTGATACAAGAATTATGAAAAACCGCATTCACGACACCGGACGTGGTATATGGTTGGATTGGATGGCACAGGGAACCCGTGTCTCAAAAAATCTGTTGTACAATAATGATTTAGAGGACATTTTTATGGAAGTCAATCATGGGCCGACATTAGTTGATAACAACATTCTCCTCTCACCTTCAGGGATAAAAACGCAATCGCAAGGTGCTGCCTTTGTTCATAATCTGATTGCCGGACAGCTGCGTATGTGGCCTGAACCCGGACGTTTTACACCTTATCATTTGCCACACTCAACAGACGTTGCAGGACTTTCAACTATCTTTTCTGGAGATGACCGTTACTATAATAATATTTTCCTCGGAAATGGTCTTGAATTAAATCCGAAAGATGCAAGATCCAATTATGGTTTGACGATTTATAATGATGCAAAACTACCCGTCTGGGCAAATGGTAATATCTATTACGATAAGGCCTTAGCGTACAAAGATGAGCATGATAAAGTTGAAAATCCTAATTTTAAATCAGATTTCAAAATAATGGAAGATGGCAATCAGGTTTTTTTGGATATTACTTTTGATAATAGAGTTTCGGAGCAAAAGTGCAATTTGATAACAACTGCGCTGCTTGGTAAAGCTAAGATGCCTAACGAACCGTTTGAAAATCCCGATGCAACACCTTTGAAAATTGATACCGATTATTTTGGAAACAAACGTGCTTTAGTTAACCCTGCGGCTGGTCCGTTTGAGGTGCTTAAAGCCGGTAAACAAAAGATAAAAGTTTGGTAAGATAATTAGTCATTAGATATATTTCAAGAATAGTTTTGAATATGAATAAATTGCAAAGTCGGATAAAAATTGGCGTTGTCATTTTGCTGGCACTTTTTGTGGTTTTTGGATGCAAAAAATCAGAAGAACTATATTCTCCGGTTAAAGAAGCCTTAATGATAAGGGCTTGGGTTGATGATATGGTGAAAAATAAATATGTTGTTGATTCTACGGCTACAGGTGTATATTATGTCATTGAAAAGGTTGGGACAGGTTCTAATGTTCAGGCAGGGAATAATATAACGGTAGCATATACCGGAAAGTTTTTGGATGGTACAGCTTTTGATGCCTCTTCAAGTTACGCATATATTCATAAGGCATCAAATCAACGTATGATACCGGGGTGGGAAGAAGGGATTGAAAAGTTAAGTAGGGGAGGGATAGGCGTTTTTCTGATCCCCTCAGCTCAGGCTTATGGTCCAAATGGATATTTGGTTGTTCCACCTTATACGCCGCTATTTTTTCGCATTGAAATCATTTCTATTCAATAATATAATTTTACTGTGGTTATGAAAAGAAGAACTTTTATACGAAATTCAAGCATTGTCTTTGCTGGAGCATCTGTTTTACCTTTGAATTTGGGGTGTAACGGAAACCATCCTAATGAATTGATTACTATTGGAATGATAGGTGTTGGTTCTCAGGGTGTTGAGCGAAATTTACGGCATTATCTTAAATATCCTGAGTTGTGCAGGGTTGTTGCAGTTTGCGATGTCAGCATGACACGCGCTACAAGTGCAATGAATCTTGTTAATAACACCTACAATGCAGTGGACTGCAAAGTTTTTCAGGATTTCAGGCAGATTTTAGATGATAAATCAATTGATGCAGTGCAGATTTCAACACCCGATCATTGGCACGTGCCAATTTCCATTATGGCTGCCTTAAAGGGAAAACATATATGCTGCGAGAAACCAACCTTGACTATTGATGAAGGGCGTTTGCTTCGCGATGTGATTAGTAAAACAGGTGTGGTTTATCAGGTGTCGATGGAAGATCGTTTTTTACCTGTTTATCATCTTATGTCTGAGGTAGCTTTGAATGGAAGGTTGGGAGCTATTAAGCATGTAGAAATATCGCTTCCTGTTTCGAAATTGCCAAAAGAAAACCTCGAAGTTACAACTCCGCCTAAAGATCTTGATTACGATTTATGGTTAGGACCTGCACCAGAAATTCCATTTGTCTATTCCCGGACATTTTACCATTTCAGGTGGTACGATGCCTTTTCCGGCGGACTACTCACCGATTGGGGAGCGCACTATTGCGATACAGCTCAGTTAGTTACAGGTAATGAATTTTCAGGACCAACAGAGGTAGCTCCTGTTGGTGAAACACTCTACTACAACGATGGTATTTTCAATACTGCATGGCAGTTCGATTTACGCTACAAATATGCAAATAATGTTACTATGCGTGTGAAAAGTGGAAATGCTTCAATAAGGCTCGAAGGCGAAGAGGCGTGGATTGAATCTGCCGGATGGAACAGTAAATTGACAGCAAGTAATGAGAAAATAATGGATTTGACAGAGAAAAAAGTTTCATTACCAACTGCCAATGACGAGTTTATAGATTTTCTTAAAAGTATAAAGGCCGGACAAAAAGCTATTTATACAGCCGATTCAGGGCATCGCACCAGTTCTTTGCTACATTGTGGCAATATCGCGTTAAAACTCAATCGTAAAGTAGAATGGAATCCAAAGACTGAACTTTTTATGAACGATCCTGAAGCAGAAAAATTAAGGAAAAGGGAAATGAGAGAGAAGTGGAGCTATTCCAGAATTTGCCCTGAGTTTATATATTGAGACCTACATCCATTTAGTGTTGATACTTTAATACCGATTGTAAATAAACTCAGAGATAATGTTAATGGTAGCAGCACCTTTGATAAAACTTCAAATAGTTATTTAGATCAGGCATCCTGACTTAATTGTTGTTTTCTTCCAAAATAAAGGACAATAAAATCCTAAATTGTACTGTTTTAAACTTGAAATCTCAATTAACGAAAAAACCCACTGATAATCAGTGGGTTTTGTTTTATTGAGGTGCCCAGAACAAGACTCGAACTTGCACAACCTTGCGGTCACTAGTCCCTGAAACTAGCGTGTCTACCAATTTCACCATCTGGGCTTGGAAAAAGTATTGCAAAGATAGACCTTATTTCAAACTCACCAAACAGTTCAAATGTTTTTTATAACGATTATTTCAGGTTCTCTTTCAAAAAATTGTCAAACATATTATAAAGATGCATCGTTGTATTCCCACCTCTGATACCATGATTCCGGTTTACATAGGCCATCATCTGAAATTGAACCCCTGCCTGAACCATTGCTTCTGCAAATTCAAGAGAGTTTTGGAAATGAACATTATCATCGGCTGTACCATGTACAAGCAATAATTTACCTTTAATTCCGGCAGCCAATGTGATAGGGGAATTTTGGTCATAACCCTCAGGATTCTGACTTGGTAAACCCATATAACGTTCACTATAAACAGTATCGTAAAACCGGTTATTTGTAACCGGTGCAACAGAAATACCCGCTTTAAAAACATCTCCACCTTTAGCAAGGCATAAGGCTGACATAAAACCTCCATAACTCCAGCCCCATATCGCAATTTTTTTTCCATCAATAAATGGTAGTCCGGCAAGATATTTTGCAGCTTCGATTTGATCGTCAGACTCATATTTCCCTAATTGTCCATAAGTGCATTTGCGGAAATCTTCACCTCGCGCTCCTGTTCCTCTCGGATCAACACATACAGTCAAATAGCCGCTTGCAGCAAGGTAGTTTTCCCAGCTAATACCAAACTGATCAAGTACCTGCTGCGAATTTGGTCCGCTATATTGAGTCATTACTACAGGATATTTAGTATTCTGATTGAAATTCAAAGGCTTAATCATATATCCGTTTAGCTCGGTTCCCTCAGAATTTTTAAAAGTGAAAAACTCTTTTAGTGAAATATTTCTATCTGCTATCAATAATTTCAATTTGTTATTTTCTTCGAGTGTCCTGATTTGTTTTCCCGAAATCTCATGAAGTGTAACCTGCAATGGGGAGTTTATATTTGAAAATTGGTTAATGAAATACTTGAATCCAGTGCTGAAATCTGCATCATTCGTCCCTTTTTGAGTGGAAAGAATGATCTTTTTCTTTGTGTTTAGGTCTATACTCACACCATAAACTTCACGCTGAAGTGGTGACACAGCTGCTGCCTGGTAATAAAACATTTTGGTTAATGGTTCAAATCCGTAATATTTAATTACATCGAATTTTCCGGTAGTTAGTTGCCTGATTTTTACACCCCCAGTATCAAAAAGGTAAAGATGCTTATAACCATCTTGTTCGCTCAAAATGATGAAGCTTTTATCATCAGGCAAAAACTGAAGATTATCTAAAAAATCGGTTTCTATATATCTTTTGTTTTTTTCGGTGTAAATCAGTCGCGTGTCACCTGTGTAAGAATTTGCAAACAAAAGTTCAAGTTTGTTTTGCAAGCGATTCATTTTAAATATTCCTAAATTCTTACCACTATAGTTCCATTTGATACGTGGTATGTAAATATCGGTCTCTGTTCCGATATCCATTTTGATATTTTGACCGGCTTTAATGTCATATACCATTACACTTACAATAGAGTTTTTTTCGCCCGCCTTCGGATATTTGAACCGGTATTCACCAGGATAAACACTGTTTTCATTGTGAACAGGATTCAATCCTTTATACATCGGGATACCAAATGTGGGTACGTCTTCTTCATTGAATTTGATGTAAGCAAGCTGTTTGCTGTCGGGCGACCATTCGAAGGCACGATTGAACTCAAATTCTTCTTCATACACCCAGTCAGGAACTCCATTGATTATTTTATTGAATTCTCCATCTGTTGTAATCTGACGTTCGGTGTTAAAGCGAAGGCTTTTTAAAAATATGTTGTTATTCCGGACAAAAGCAACTCTTTCGCCGTCGGGTGAGAATGTCGCTACCTGCTGGGTTCCTGTTGATAACCTAGCAAGTTCTTTTGTAACAAAATTATATACAAAATAAACAGCGGTAAAAGACCTGCGATAGATGGGTTTTCGATCGGTCATTAGCAGCACCTTCGACTCATCGCTACTAAAAACATATTCTCTCACATTTCGAATCGAATCATTATTAAAAGCTTGAATATCAAGAATCAGGTCGATCTTTTCACCCGTCTTATAGCTATACTCAACAATTTGCTTACCTCCGTTTTCGAGTGTCGTATAACTCAACCCATCGTTGGTTGAAGCCAGCCCGTTTACAGTAGATTGCTGAAAACTCCTTTTAATGAAAATATCTTCAAGAGTAATTTGTTGGGCCTGTATTGATAAGTAACAGGCTGAAATTAAAAACAAAACTGAAATAATTCTGTACATAATAGAGGTGTATAAACTGTTTTTCCCGCTCAAAAATATCAAAAAAAAAGGAGCTTGGCGAAAAATATTAGGTTTACATCAAAATACTGTATTAAACTTGACAATTATTTTGAAGAACAAGCGGATATTAACTAATTTTGCACTTCGAAAAAAATTAGGTGATGGTAAAAATTACACTTCCTGATAATTCCGTAAGGGAATTTGAAAAAGGAATTACAGGTCTCGGAATTGCAGAAGCAATAAGCAGTCGTTTGGCTAAAGAGGTACTTTCGATTACGGTAAATGGAGAGGTTCGCGATCTTACCAGGTCGGTTGATTATGATGCTTCTATAAAGCTTAATTTGTGGGATGACTTGCAGGGGAGAGAAACTTTCTGGCATTCATCAGCACACCTGATGGCTGAGGCTATTGAATTTTTCTTTCCCGGAACTAAATTTGGAATTGGTCCGACTGTTGATAACGGATTTTATTACGATATTGACCTCCCTGAAGGGAAGGTGTTAAGCGATAAGGACTTGGTAGGTATTGAACAAAAAATTCTTGAGTTGGCAAGGACAAAATCTGAAATTGTTCGAAGTGAGATTTCAAAAGCTGATGCGTTACAATTGTTTACTGAAAAAGGTGACCAATACAAGCTTGAACTGATTACGGATCTTCAGGATGGTACGATAACAATATATAAACAAGGTAATTTCACTGACCTTTGTCGTGGGCCGCACTTGCCGAATATGGGTTTTATAAAAGCTGTTAAGCTGACCAATATTGCCGGGGCTTACTGGCGCGGAAACGAGAAGAATAAAATGCTGACCAGGGTTTATGGGATCTCTTTTCCGAAACAAAAATTGCTTGAGGAGTATCTGATACTTCTCGAAGAGGCAAAAAAACGCGATCATCGAAAAATTGGAAAAGAGATGGAATTGTTCCATTTTTCCCCTGCTGTTGGTATGGGGCTTCCTTTGTGGTTGCCAAAAGGGACAATTTTACGTGAACAATTGGAGAAGTTTTTGAAGAAGGTTCAGAAAAAATTTGGTTATGAACAGGTTATCACACCTCACATCGGGGATGTATCTCTTTACAAAACTTCGGGGCATTTTCAGAAATATGGGAAAGATTCTTTCCAGCCTATCCGTACTCCAAATGAAGGTGAGGAATACCTGTTGAAACCGATGAATTGTCCGCATCACTGCGAAATATACAGGTTTAAACCTCGTTCGTATAAAGACTTACCTGTTCGTATGGCCGAATTCGGAACCGTTTACCGCTATGAACAAAGTGGTGAATTACATGGACTTACACGTGTTAGAAGCTTTACTCAGGACGACGCACATATTTTCTGTCGTCCGGATCAACTCAAAGAGGAGTTTCTAAAGGTAATAGATATCATTTTTATCATTTTTAAAGCCCTCGATTTTAAGGATTATGCCGCACAAATTTCGTTACGCGATCCAAATAACAGAGAAAAATATATTGGTTCGGACGAAAACTGGGAAAAAGCCGAGCGTGCTATTATTGAGGCTTGTGCTGAAAAAGGTTTGAAAACAAAAACAGAATTGGGAGAAGCTGCTTTCTACGGACCAAAACTCGACTTTATGATCAAAGATGCACTTGGTCGCAGTTGGCAGTTAGGCACTATTCAGGTTGATTACAATTTGCCTGAAAGATTTGGTCTTGAGTATATTGGAGCCGATGACAAACGTCATCGTCCAGTGATGATTCACAGGGCTCCGTTTGGTTCGATGGAGCGTTTTTGTGCCGTACTAATTGAGCACACCGCCGGGAAATTTCCTTTGTGGCTGACACCCGAACAAGTAATTATTTTGCCAATCAGCGAAAAGTATAACGATTATGCTCAAAAAGTTTCAAATCAATTAAATATTTCCGATATTCGCGCCGGAATTGACGACCGCAATGAAAAAATCGGTCGAAAGATCAGAGATAATGAGATGAAGCATATTCCATATCTGTTAATTGTCGGTGAAAAAGAGTGCGAAAGCAATACCGTATCAGTTCGGCGTCAGGGAGAGGGAGATCAGGGATCAATGTCGGTGGATTTATTTACAGAGTTTATTGGCAAACAGATCGCAGAACAATTGGCTGAGGCATACAAATAACTTTAATTAATTAATTAAAATATAGGAGGATATAGCCATAGCAGTTATTAGAGGCAATGGGCCACGAGCCCCAAAAGAAGATGAGAAATCACCATTTCGGACAAATCATCAGATTCGTGTTCCGGAGGTTAGGTTAGTAGGTGAGAATATTGAAAACCCGGGAGTTTTCAGAATTCAGGATGCCTTGCGAAAGGCTGACGAGTTGGAGCTTGATCTGGTTGAGATTTCGCCCAATGCAGAACCACCTGTTTGCAGGATTACTGATTTTCAAAAATTTCTTTACGAGCAGAAAAAGAAGCAAAAGGAGTTAAAGGCTAAGGCTTCAAAAATTATCGTAAAGGAAATCCGGTTCGGCCCAAATACGGATGACCATGACTACAACTTTAAGTTAAAACACGCTGAGAAATTTCTTCAGGAAGGCGCTAAAGTAAAAGCTTACGTGTTTTTTAAAGGACGGTCGATCTTATATAACGAGCAAGGAGAAATTTTGCTGCTGCGCTTCGCCAATGCCTTGGAAGAGGTGGGAAAGGTAGAGCAGCTTCCGAAACTCGAAGGAAAGAGAATGACAATATTTATTTCGCCTAAAAAGAAAAAATAATTTAATACTTAGACAGAGATGCCTAAAATGAAATCGAACGCCGGGGCTAAGAAACGTTTCATTCTGACCGGTTCAGGGAAAATTAAAAGGAAACATGCTTATCACAGTCATATTTTGACAAAGAAAAGCACCAAGCGCAAAAGAAACCTTACAAAATGGGGTTTAGTGGCCGATGTTGACACGAATCATGTCAAGAGGTTGCTTGCAATGAGATAATGTTCTCCTTTATAGAGTTATTTATTAGGTTTAACCGGATAATGAGCTTACTAAGATTCCTGTAAAAAGGAACGCCATTGTCCTAAAACAAAAAGAAATGCCAAGATCAGTAAATCATGTAGCATCGAAAGCACGAAGGAAAAAGCTGCTGCTACTAACCAGAGGGTACTTTGGTTCACGTAAAAACGTCTGGACGGTTGCCAAAAACACATACGAAAAAGGATTGGGGTATGCGTACCGTGACAGAAAAGTCAAAAAAAGGTTGTTCCGTGCATTATGGATTCAGCGTATTAATGCTGCTGTTCGCACCGAAGGTCTGTCTTACTCGCAATTTATGGGTAAATTAAAGAATGCCAATATCGAAATTAACCGCAAGGTTCTGGCCGATCTGGCAATGAACAATCCCGCTGCATTCAGCGCAATTGTTAATAAGGTAAAGTAGTTTGAAAA
>CAILKW010000322.1 GCA_903834845.1 uncultured Bacteroidia bacterium
ATTAGTCTTTCGACTCCATCAGAGAAGAAAAACTTTATTTCATAATTTCTGACATACTCAGCCTTATCAATCGAAATAACCATAGCTCATATTTTTTTTGTTATTTTTTCCGGTGGAAACTCAATATTATAGATAAAGAAGTCAATCCACTTTCTTACAATATCATCGCGATAAAGTTCAACAATCTTTTTGAACTTTTTCAGATTTTGGACATCTAATGGCAATTTACCGGGAACCTCTTTGATTATTATCTCCTTAAATTTCCCATTCTCAAAGACAATTTCAGCTTTGCTTTCTTTACCTTGAAATTTCCCATGAACATGAATCGGTTCATGCTCTTGAGAATAAAACAAAAAAATCAATCCAAAATATTCATATAACTTTGGCATAACTAATCACTTTTCAGCAAAGATAAAAAAAATAATCTTTTATTCTCAATCGGGCATTTGATCTAATCGAATGTAAACGGATCTACAAAAATGAATAGTTTTTTACATTTACGCTTTTTATTACCGAAAAGAAGAAAAACTGTTTCCATTCAAAAGGTATATTTCAATTAATCGCCTCAAATTTCAAAAGACCTCAGCGAGGTCGTATGTTTATAGAAAATGAAATCAAGGTTAAGGATTCGACTTCGCCGGAGTCGCACGTTTCATGTTCCCAATCTGTTTCTATAAACATGCAAACCCTCTGGGTTTTGTAAATAATTACATTAAATATCAATTAGTTTCAAAGAGTTATATTGAATCCAGCAAAGGAACACAGAGAAACGAAAATTATTGAAGTTTGATAATCAATACATTGCATAAGACCTATACTACACTATAAAAAAGTAAAGCCAATCTTTTTATTCCTGTGTCAGTTTAGATTCCTTTCTTGCTTCTTTAAGCATTTCACTCACAATAAACATTTGTGATCTTTCTTCGTAGGTATTCCGACTATCGGTTCCAATTTTACCATGCTCCCTTTCTATCAGCTCATCAAAAGTGTTAATTCCTTTATAATCTGTCATATCATTTATTTTTAAGTTTAAAATATTCCTTTTACTGCGTAAGTATTCAGCTATGTACGTCAAGAATACAAAATAAAAGCCCCGGAGCAATTTTGCATCCGGGGCCGCTTTTATTAAGGTAAGGTTACAACAGTGTCTGTTGAAAATTAATTCATGGGTCTCCAGTTGTTGGGGAGCAATTCGCTTAACCGCTGATTTGAGTGGTCCGGTATGCGTTTCAACACATCGGTCAGCCAAGCCATTGGGTCCACCCCTGCCAGGTTGGATATTAAACCAGACATGAAGATCCAATTCAATATCTGCGCGTTTGCAAACGAATACGACAACTGGCATTGTTGGAAAGGTACCCTTAGTGAAAGCTGGCAGGTAGATCAAGGTGGTACATTCCAGTTTTTGGGTGCCAATCCAGTAAATAAATAATCGGTTTAGGTGCTGACTTATTTTGCAAAATCTGTCAAACCTTATTTTTGGTTTTTCTAACTTTAAAAGCCATGGGGCAAGTTACACCCTAAATTTATTTGCCTTATTTTCAGATTATTAGATCAACAATCCTTCAGGGTTTATATTCGTGTCAAAGTGACTGGATCGGACGATCTTTGTGTGGGGCAGTTACGTAAAATCACCGGGACACCACATCCTAAAAGTTTGTTTTAGTGTCCGGGTGACTGGATCGGACGATCTTTGTTTGGAGCAGTTGCTCAAAGTCAACGGGACACCACATCCTAAAGTTTGTTTTTGCCCAAAAGGGAATTTATTAAATAACAACAAGTCATGTAATGATATACATAATATTAAGATTTTTCATTGCAGTAAACCATCCAATGAATTCCATATTTATCTGTAAAGCTTCCAAAATAGGCACCCCAAAACACATCCTGCAGATCCATCTCAATTTTTCCACCATTTGAAAGTGCATTGAAAATCCTTAAAGTTTCTTCCCTGGTATCCGCATCCAGGTTGAGGTAAACATTATTTCCAAATTGAACATGAAAACCCATGCTTTCAGGAGCATCTGAACCCATCAGAATATGACCTCCAAGGATCGGAAGTTCAATGTGCATGATAAGATTTTTGACATCTTCAGCCATTGGTGGATTCCCTTCCTGAGCTGGAATATCCCCAAACCTCATAATGCCCCCACCGCAAAATTCACCACCAAATATCGATTTGTAAAAATTAAAAACTTCCTCGGTCTGACCCGGGAAGTTTAGATAAGTACTTGTTTTTGCCATAACATTTTGATTTAATTGTTTTTATCAATTTAAAATTACTATATCTTTTGTGATCAGATTACAACTGTTCAACGTAGATTAAAGTCAATTTGTTACGGGAAAGGCTTTGGTTATCTACCTGAAATATGATACCAACTAATGCTTGCAGTTTAACTCTGCTAAATTCATAAACCGCCTGTTTTGAAATTGCTAAAGTTCTGGTAACATAAGATTTAATTTAATATTCAATAAATTCATGTTTTGGAATAACTCCGTAAAGCAAAAGTAGGTTTGTTTTTTTAATAATTTGAAATTTGTTTCGTATTCTGAACAAGTTTTTACTCCGAATGATTTTACCTCTTGATCATTCGTAAGCATTGAACTTTTGCTTATTTTTGGTCGCATTAAAAAACTCATCCATGTTAAGAAATTTAGTTATTTGCTCCGGTTTAATAGTATTGATGGCAGCATGTTCAGCACCTGCCCATAAAGTTGCCCAAACAGAAAGATTGACCGACTTTGTCGATCCGTTTATTGGAACCGGCTACCACGGACATACCTATCCGGGTGCTGCTTACCCATTTGGTCAGATTCAATTAAGTCCCGATAATGGCACACAAGGCTGGGACTGGTGTTCGGGCTACCACTATTCCGATAGCATCGTATCGGGGTTCAGCCACCTCCACCTTAGCGGGACAGGGATTGGCGACCTTGCCGACATCTCCTTCCTTCCCGTTACAACTGACGTAAAATTTCAGGAAGGAGAAAAGAATGGCGATTTCGTAAAACGGTATGCAGGCAAATATGCCCATAATCAGGAAGTTGCAAAAGCTGGTTACTACGCCATGACATTGAAAAACAACGGTGTAAAAGCTGAGTTTACAGTTACAGAAAGGGCTGGTTTGCACCGTTATACATTTCCTGCTGAAGGTGAGAACAACCTGATCCTGAATCTGGGTTTTGCAATCAACTGGGATAAACCTTACAAGACTGACCTTAAAGTTATAGATAATACAACAATTGTCGGTTCACGACTTTCAAAGGGCTGGGCTGCCGATCAGCATGTGTTTTTTGCTGTGAAATTTTCCAAACCCATCACAAAATCGGAAATTGTCACAGTTGGCGGCGAAGGCCGTACAGTGGGATTATTGAAATTCTCTGATAAACAGCTCCTTGTGAAAGTAGGGATTTCGTCCGTTAGTACCGAAAATGCCATGGCTAATCTTGATGGATCATTACCTGATTGGGATTTTGAAGCCACCCAGCAAGCGGCCTCCGATGCTTGGGAAAAAGAATTGTCAAAAATAAAAATACAATCTTCCGACCCTATTCAGAAGAAGATTTTTTATACCTCCCTCTATCATACGATGGTCGCCCCAGCCCTATTCTCGGATGCCAACGGCGAGTTTAAAGGAACAAAGGGCGATGTTCAAAAAGCCGAAGGTTACAACCGCTACACAGTATTCTCATTGTGGGACACTTACAGGGCTTTGCATCCTTTGTTTACGCTCACCCAGCAATCGAGGGTCAATGACATGGTGAAATCGATGCTCGACCATTACAAGCAAACCGGATTGCTCCCTGTGTGGGAACTCGAAGGAAATGAGACATTCTGCATGGTCGGCAACCACTCAATTTCTGTAATTGCAGAAGCGATTCTCAAAGGTATTGGCGATTTTGACAAGGAACTGGCTTTTGAAGCGATGAAAAAGACCTCCATGTTCGACCGCGATGGGATGGGGCTTTACGATAAGTTGGGTTATATGCCTGCTGACCAGATCAAACAATCGGTTGCCAAATCGGAAGAGGTGGCTATTGATGATTGGGCAGTTGCTGCTGTGGCACAGAAACTTGGAAAAACAGAGGATGCTGCTTATTTTGCCAAAAGGGCGTTAAACTATAGGGCGTACTTCGACAAGGAGACCGGGTTTATGCGAGGCAAGCTCACCAATGGCAAATGGACTACCCCTTTCGATCCTGCGTTCTCCAATCACGAAGGGTCTGACTATACCGAAGGAAATGGCTGGCAGTACCTTTGGTTGGCACCACAGGATGTCACCGGATTGATCGACCTCCTTGGTGGGAAGGAACCCTTTGCCAATAAGCTCGACCAACTGTTTAAGGTGAAGGATGCTGTAAAAGGAGAAAATGCCTCCTCCGATATTTCAGGATTGATCGGGGCTTATGCACATGGGAACGAACCAGGGCACCATACCTCCTTCCTGTTCAATTATGCGGGATGGTCATGGCGTACCCAGGAGTTGAACCGTGAGATCCAGACCACCATGTACACAGCCACTCCCGAAGGTTTATGTGGCAACGAAGACTGCGGACAGATGTCGGCATGGTATGTTTTCAGTGCGATGGGTTTTTATCCCGTTAACCCTTCAGAGTTAAAATACCAGTTTGGTTCACCGATCGTTCAGGAAGCCAGGTTGGAAGTAGCCAAAGATAAATACTTTACAATGAAAGCTCCATTGGCTTCGGTTGCGAATAAATACATCCAGTCTGTCACCCTCAATGGCCAGCAGCTCGACCGCACCTACATTACCCACCAGGAAATCATGGATGGCGGAACCCTTGAATTTACGATGGGGGAAGTGGCAAATAAGGAGTTGTTTAAGTAAATAATCTGGTTGAATTACTTTAATTCATTGCATTTTGCAGATGCAATGAATTAAAGTAACTTTGGCGCAAGTAGATAAAAATTAGGCATATGTTGAAAAGGAAATATAATATTATCGTAGAGGAAGGGATGGATGGTTATCTGATCTCCTCAGTTATCGAATTGCCCGGATGCCATACACAAGCCCAAACGGTTGACGAATTACTTGACAGGACTAAAGAAGCGATAGAGCTGTATCTTGATGATAACAAAAGGTTTAAACCTTTGAACCGGTTCGTTAGCTTACAACAAATATCCGTATAGCAATGTCCAAGTTGCCAACGACAGGTTTGTTAGATTTTATTAAAACACATTATGCGTAAATATAAAACATCGATATTGCCTTTGATAATTGGATTGTTTATTTCAACTATTCTTTACATTGCATTTCATTGGTGGGGATTTCTTATTATTTTCCCATGGATCGGATTATCGATCAGTGTTGGGATTTTCCTGAGATTAAAATTGGAAGGTAAAAAAAGATTGGTAGGAAGAAAGGTTTCAATTTTGATGATATTTCCATGTTTATTTTTTTTTGTACCCATAATTAACAATGAAAACTTTCAATTGGAGGGTGTTTTTCTGATTATCCTGGTTGGTTTTTTCAGTAAAGGGTTTATTCATTATGCAATTGCTAAATTATTTGGACCATTAATATGGCGACGTGGGTTTTGTGGATATGCCTGTTGGACTGCTGCCATACTGGATTGGTTACCAATAAAGAATAAGAATAGAAATATATCACGTTCATATAGAAATTTGAGATTTATAATGCTTTCACTGTCATTATTGATTCCTATTTATTTAATTTTCGCACTATCATATAATCCCTGGACTGATTATATTAATAAGCAAGAGATGAAATTGATGTTTATAAGCAATGGGCTATATTATCTAATTGCTATACCTCTTGCATTCATCATGTCAGATAAAAGGGCATTTTGCAAATACGTTTGTCCTGTGGCGTTGGTAATGATACCGACGAGCAAAATAGGGCTCTTAAAAATCAAACCGAATTTACAGAATGATTGTATTGGATGCAAAGCTTGCAATCATAATTGCCCTATGGGAATAAATGTGATGGATTTTATGAAAAGGAATTTATCAATAAGTGACACAGAATGTATTTTGTGCAACGATTGTGGAATAGTTTGCCCATCAAATAAAATAAAATAGGGTAGGAAATCATTACCCGTGATTTTGTATTATTTCTTTATATGATACAGGGCATTCACAACCGGCTTAACTAACCGTAGGAATAAGAGTCCTCCACTTATTGATGTTCTCCAATTATTAAGCTGCCGTTTACACGTGAATCGAGCAACATTGTTGCTATATCATTGTATATTAATGAATTAAAAATATATTTTAATTGAATATTATTGACTTTCACCAAAATAACGTGATGATAACTAAAACAATTTTGACCCTTATTTCGTTTGATTGATGTATAGAAGTTAGTTTGAATGAGAATATAATGAATTTGGCTCATATTGAAATGTTCTATTAGGTCTTTCTTCTTGTCTATACTTTTAGTTTGATCACTTTAATAATATTTACAATTATGAAAACTATTAAATATCTTACATTTATTGTATTCATTACCCTTTTTCTGAGAACTTCAGTGCATGCACAGGCAACCATTGATGTTGAAACAGGTTCTGTTTTTACTGGTTATAATGATGTTCGCATTCCCGGCGATAAGGGTACATTTTTTTCTCTTAAAAATGATTTGAATCCTAAGTCAAAACTATTTTATCGTTTGAGAGCAAGTTACACTTTAAAATCACGTCATACACTTTCCCTTTTATATGCTCCTCTCGAGGTTAATTCAACGGGCAGTGTGCCAAATAACATTTTCTTTGAAGGGGTAACATTCCCTGCAAATGCACAACTTAATGGTGCCTATAAATTCAATTCTTACAGGTTAACCTACCGGTACGATCTAGTAAAAAATCCCGGATTTGAGTTTGGATTAGGGTTCACTGCAAAAATCAGGGATGCTAAAATTTCGCTCTCTTCGTCTGGATTGGCTTCTGAGAAATCGAATGTAGGGTTTGTTCCGATTATTAATTTTAGGCTTTTGTGGAAAATTGACGATAAATATGGTCTTCTTCTGGATGGTGATGCACTTGCCGCACCCCAGGGAAGAGCTGAGGATGTTCTGATTGCTGCAACCTACAAAATTTCCAATAACCTTGGTATTCGGGCAGGTTACCGTATTCTGGAAGGCGGGGCAGACAATGATAAGGTGTATAATTTTGCTTTATTTCATTATGCTTCTGTTGGTTTTGTAATTAGTTTTTAAAATATATTGGCGCAAATAAATGAGCAATCAAATTATTGGCAAAGCGTTTATAACATCTGCACTCCAGGCAAATGGCCTCGGAGTGCTGGCAACCGAAGGAGACGGTCAGCCACACGCAAGTTTAGTTGCTATTACACCAATGGATGATCTTGTCCATCTTATTTTCGCAACCTACCGCAGCACCTCTAAATACAAAAATCTTGTAAACAATGGAAAAGTTGCGATTCTTTTTGACAATAGAAGTGCCATCAGTTTAAGCCAGCCCGAAATTGCCGTCGTCACAGCTTTCGGTATTGCCACAGAAGTTAATAGTACGAAACTTGAGGATGTTCTAGGCGCACACCTTTTGAGACATCCCGAATTCGAACCCTTTTTTTTATCGGCTGATTGTGAGCTATTTCAGGTAAAAGTAACTGCATATCAGGTAGTTCGTGGAGTTGATGATATTACATGGTTGAATATTGAAGATTAGCAATCATGAATATTACAAAAGGGATGTTAAACAAAGAACTCCAGGGGAATTACTGGGTGCTGAAATTGGTAGCACTCCTGTTGAGTAAGACATGGAGCGTTTGGCTGATCAATAAATTGGGAGGTACAAATAAAAGCAAAGATTTTCCTGGATTAATATGCGAAGAAGTATTTATACCCAGTCGAAACGGCAATCACAAAATCCGTATTCGGATATTTAAGCCGTTAAATCGGTCTTGCAAATTACCTGGCATGCTTTACATTCATGGTGGAGGTTACATAACAGGTAATCCCGAATCTTTTATAGATGTGATGAAAAGATTCATCGACACAAAACCATGTGTAATTGTTGCTCCTGCATATCGGCTCGCCTTAGACGCACCCTTTCCCGCAGCATTTGATGATTGTTATGATTCTTTATTATGGATAAAGGAAAATTCAGAAACTTTGGGTATATTTCCCAATAGTTTTATTGTTGCCGGTCATAGTGCCGGTGGTGGACTTACCGCTGCGGTTACGCTAAAGGCAACAGCTACCAAAGATGTACATGTTGCTTTTCAAATGCCAATCTACCCCATGATAGACGACCGCCAGGTAACATACTCTGTATCAAACAATAATGCACCAGTGTGGAATTCAAGGTCGAATAAGTATGCATGGGGTCAGTATTTATTGGATTATAACGCAAAGAACCTGGAGATACCACCTTATGCGGCAGCAGCAAGAGCGAAGGATTTTACCAAACTGCCCCCGACCATAACTTTTGTGGGAGACCTTGACGTTTTTCGGGATGAAACAATGGAATATGTCGATCATTTGAAAAAAGCTGGTATTCCCGTTGAATTTGAATTATTTTTAGGGTGTTTTCACGCTTTTGATGTTGTTTCTCCGGAGGCAAAAATAAGCAAGGATGCCTGGTCCTTTTTACTTAGGTCGTATAGCGATTATATGGATCTATATATCAAAGGAACCAACTGATTAGCGTAAAAATATTAATCATATTAATTAAAAAAAATAAAATGAAACTTTATAAAATTCCATTCATTCTGTTAATGCTCTTAACTGTGCATCCAATTACCTCCCTGGGACAAATTTCCCTTACCATTGAAATAAATGAGTTGCGGAATAATAACGGTCAAATACTTTTAGCGTTTACCAATGAAAAGGGGGAAAAGATTACAGGAATAACTCAAAACATAGCAGATCTTAAATGTGTTATTGTTATCAATGACCTGAAGCAGGGTAAATATGCTTTTAAATACTTTCATGATGAGAACAAAAATGAGACTTTAGACGTGAGCTGGATAAAGATCCCAAAAGAAGGATACGGCTTTTCGAATAATGCAAAAGGAACTTTTGGTCCTCCTTCACTTGGAAAGACGATTTTTGAAATTGCAACGAATACAACCGTTAAATGTACTCCTACTTATATTAAATTATAACTTACGAAGCGTATGGAAAGTATTAATTCGAACGAACAGGATTTTTTTAAAGAAACAATAACTAAAATTGATACTGTAAGAGAATTATGGTCAAGAACTTACAACACCGAAGGAAAACCCGACTGGACCCATATTCTCCCTTATTACGATACTAATATCTATTTCAGGGATTCTATTCAGGAAATACATGGTATCGCAGATTTTACAGCAATGACCGAACGTCTGACCAAGCGCTCAAAAGATTTAATAATGAATATTGTCGCGGCTGTTATGGAGGCGAATATCATATTTATTGAATGGGAAATGACCCTTAGCTTTAAAAAATACCCAAGTTCGATATTGTATGGTTCAAGCCGACTGACTTTAAATAATGATGGAAAAATTATAGAGCAAAGAGATTATTATGATTTATGGGGTGATATTTTTGATAATATCCCAAGATTTGGCAAAGCTTACAGAAAGTTTATGAAACTAAAGTTTGGGTAAAACGTTTTTTATTAGGTAGTCATTGAATTATCTTACATTTTTTATTAAATAATCATAATATATGAAAACTATACTTTATATCTCAGCATTACTGGTTCTTTTATTAAGCAGTTCTTTATTTGCTCAAACTGGTGTTCGTTTTGGCGTAAAAGGTGGATACAGTTTGTCAACCCAATATGGAATTACTGTGCCTGACATTCCTTATACGGTTAAAACACACTGGAGGAGTGGATTCGCCGGCGGCGTTTTTGCTTATTTTCCTGTAACTGAATCTTTTGGAATACAGCAGGAACTGCTCTATGTCACGAAAGGATCCAGCCAGGATATTACAATGAATGAACAGCCGGTAAAAACCAATACGAAATACAATCTGAATTATTTTGAATTGCCCTTTGTTTTTCGTTACACCTTTGCAAAATTAGGGAATGTTAAAATTTATGGGAGTAGTGGATTTGCACTATCTATATTACTGAATGGCAATTCCAAGTTAAATGGTACTGTTGATATGGGAGGTACACTTGTCCCCTTCTCGGAGTCGACTAAAATGGAAGGTGTTGACATCTTTGATTATGGATTTCTTTACGGTGCAGGTGTGGACTTCAACCTTTTGAATAAAAAGTGTTTTTTTGATTATCGCTTTAATATTGGATGGAACACATTGATGATGCCAACTTCCAAAGGCCAAAGTCCTGCGCCTTTACGGAATCAGGATTATATTTTCTCTTTGGGGATTTTTATTTAGTAGATTTCGGTGGTTTTTTTGGTAGCGTTTAGTTTGTTGAAAGTTTAATGACAAAATGTAAATGAAAGATAAGAAGTTCTTTAAATACTTTAAAGAATATGAATGGTCCAACATATTTGCAATGATTAGAAATAATCGGTTAGACCCCAAAATTTGCACTGACGATTTTAAAAATAAACTTGTTGTTATAACTGGAGCTACGTCGGGAATTGGTTACCATACTGCCCGAAAATATGCTGCTCAGGGGGCAAACATATTGTGTATCAATCGCAATATTCAAAAATCTGAAGCACTTTGCCTCGAAATCGAGTCCGAATTTGGTGTGAAATGTGATTTCAAGATTGCAGATTTAAGCAATCTTAAAGACATTTATCGCGTTGCGGATGAACTATTAAACTACGCTACTCCAATTGATGTACTGATACAAAATGCAGGTATTTATCTGACTAAAAGAGAATTAACTTCCGACGGGATTGAAAAGGTTTTTGTAGTTCATTATCTGTCGTCCTTTATAATCAATTATCTGTTAATGGATAAGCTAAAATCGGAAGGAAAAGCAAGAATTATTATGGTAGGCTCTGAAGGCCATCGCTTTGCTGCCTGGGGATTAAAGCTTGATGATTTGAATTGGGAAAAGCGCAGCTATTCAGGTTTAAAAAGCTATGGCTCTGCAAAATTGGCACAGCTTTTATCAATGATTGTTTTTGATGAACATTTTAAAAACTCAGGGGTAACCATTAATACAATGCATCCGGGAGCTGTAAAGACTGAAACGGGACAGGAAAATGGAATTGTTTACCGCTGGTTTAAAAGGATTTTTTTGGATAGAACATTAAAATCGCCCCTAATCTCGGCTGAAGCATTGTATTATCTCGGTGTTTCCAAAGAAATAAAAACTGTTAGTGGCAAATTCTTTAATTTAACTTCTCAAGAAGAACCTGCACCACCTGCTCTCGACAAAGAGGTAGCCTACAAACTTTGGCGGAAAACCCTGGAATTGTCACGATTGCAAGAGTATAAAAGTAAATATTAACCGAAATACATATTTGATATTTATGGAAGAAAAGAAAATGCCCGATCATTCTTACGATACCATTGTTGTTGGAGGTGGCATTGCCGGTTTAACTTCCGCAGTTTACCTGGCTCGTGGAGGACAAAAAGTATTGCTTATTGAGAAAAATCATGAATTAGGAGGTTTGGTCAATTCGTTTACCCGTGATGGATTTCATTTTGAAGCCGGCGTGAGGGCTTTGGAAGATGCCGGAATTATTTTCCCAATGTTAAAGGATTTAAACATTGAACTCGATGTGGTGAAAAGCCATGTGTCTGTTGGGATAGGAGATGAAATTGTGAATATTGAAACCATTCACGATTTGCAAAATTACAGGGAACTGCTGGTAAGAATATTCCCTGAGAGTGAAAGTGAAATAGACCATATTCTAAAAATCATACGTAAAATAATGAAACACATGGAAGTACTCTATGGTATAGAGAATCCTGTGTTTAAAGATTTGAAAAGTGACAGAAATTATTTGTTCAAAAAATTATTGCCATGGTTGCCAAGATTCCTGTTCACAGTCGGGAAGATAAACCGTATGAATATGCCTATCGAGGATTATTTAAAAACCATCATTAGTAATCCATCGCTGAGAGATATGATTGCGCAGCATTTTTTCAAGAATACACCTACTTTTTTTGCATTGAGTTATTTTTCTTTGTACCTGGATTATTTTTATCCCAAAGGTGGAGTCGGTAAATTGGCTGATGCCTTGAAAAACAAGATATTGGAATATGGAGGCGAAATTAGGAATGCAACAACAATTGTTGAAGTATTGCCTGGCCAAAGCCTGGTGAGAGACCAAAACAATCATAGCTATCACTACACTAATCTTATCTGGGCGAATGATTTAAAGACGCTCTACAAAATTGTCGCAACAGACGGGCTACTGCCAAAAATTAAAGAAAAGTTTGAAGAGACAAAAATCACGATGTTGAAAAATAGAGGAGGTGATTCTGTATTTTCGTTATATTTGGAAGTCGATGAGCCTTTGGAAAGTTTTAGGAAAATTGCCAATGGACATCTTTTCTATACCCCCTCCAAAACCGGATTAGGCGAAATTCATCGGAAGGAACTTGATGAACTGTTAACTAATTTTGAAAAGGTCACGAACGAGCAAATATTAAACTGGCTGGAAAAATTCACCAAATATAACACTTACGAAATTTCTATTCCGGGACTTAAAGATCCGGAATTGGTTCCTGAGGGCAAAACAGGGCTGATTATAAGCTTATTGGCTGAATACGACTTGTTTAAAGCCATTAAAAAAGCTGGTTGGCTCGACACGTTTACCGCTGAATTGGAGAATCAGATTATAAATGTAATTTCAAGTTCCATCTATCCGATGTTAAAGGATAAGGTTATTGGGCGCTTTTCCTTTACGCCATTAAGTATTGAAAACCGAATAGGAAGTTCAGAAGGTGCAATTGTAGGGTGGTCCTTCGAAAAGTCTATGCCGGTTGTAAATAAAATTCAATTTTCGGATCGTTCCGTACTGACACCAATTCCATCAATTTATCAGGCAGGGCAATGGGCATATAGCCCTGCAGGTGTTCCAATGTCAATACTTACGGGTAAATTGGCTGCAGATCGAATTATTAAAAAAATGAAAAAATAGTGTTTTTAGTGGATTGATTCCATTGAGAATTACAATTTGCCTCCAGATTAGCAGTAAAAGGGAAAATTAGAAAGATAACCAATTGAGAATTAACAGGATTTACGTCAAAAATGGATATTGAATCACTACTTGCGCAATTGATCTTTATTTCTGCACCAGTACTTATTGCTGGAATTGCATCTTCAATTTAAAAATTTGATTATCAGATCATAATCAATTAGGGACCACTGTTATTGATATTATGTAGTATTTTTTTATATTTGGAGTATTCAATCACATTCACGTTGTTAATATTAAATGATAGACTATAGAAAGTAATACTTCGGTCATGTACGTCAAGAATACAAAATAAAAGCCCCGGAGCAATTTTGCATCCGGGGCCGCTTTTATTGAGGTAAAGTTACAACAGTGTCAGTTGAAAATTAATTCATGGGTCTCCAGTTGTTGGGGAGCAATTCGCTTAACCGCTGATTTGAGTGGTCCTGTATGCGTTTCAACACATCGGTCAGCCAAGCCATTGGGTCCACCCCTGCCAGTTTGCAACTTCCCAGCAATGAGTAAATGACAGCTGTCCTGCCTGCCGATTCATCATTGCCGCAAAACAAGTAGTTCTTCCGTCCAAGTG
>CAILKW010000323.1 GCA_903834845.1 uncultured Bacteroidia bacterium
CGAATCCCGAATCGTACCTCTCGGGACACAGTCGTACCTCTCGGGACACAGTCGTACCTCTCGGGACACAGTCGTACCTCTCGGGACACAGTCGTACCTCTCGGGACACGGCACCTCGCATTTCGACACTGCAAACCATTGAATATCAATACGCTCGTTCGCAAAGACAATTACTGGATGGAGATCGTCAAAATTGTGAATTGCGCCATAAAATTTTTAAAAGTTGCATGATAATATATATCAAACTTGTTAGCAGCTACTCACTTATGACCTGTCATTGCGCGGAGTGCGAAACAGGACGAAATTTGTAAAGCTGAAACACTTGCACGGAACATGTTCCGATTTATCGGAAAAGCAATCCCTAACTTATTAGCACAGTGCCAAAAACATTGTTCTGACTGTTCTTTAAGTTTGGGATTGCCTGCCAAATCATTTCATTTCGCAAATACTAAACTTGGCAATTTTTGGAAAATTACTTTACTATGTATATTACAGTTTATCTGATAAATAAAAATGACAGACCCGACTTTAGTTGGTTTTTTTAACTTCTTCTGACAATCTGCCAACGAATTTTTTAGGTACTGCTATACTTATTGCTTCAGTTGAAGCGAAACGGCGGAGCGAAGAAAAACAGAAAACAATGAACCAAATATTTTTTGGTCTTATACCTGTAATAATCACTCTTCTAACCATCACATTCTTGCAATTGGTAATACCCAATACTTAGGTAAAATCGTAAAATAATTTTTAATTTATCCGGTCATTTTGTGAAAAATATTTCATAGTATCGAATTCAAAACCAATTAATTGAATTGTAGTAAAATATCAAATCATATTTTATTACTTTTGCCCTTTCAAAATAAATCTTTGCTAATGCTTATTCAGTTAATAATAAATGGATTAATAAACGGAGCAATCATTTCTTTAGTGGCTTTGGGGTATGCTTTGGTTTACAATACCACACGGATTTTCCATATTGCTTATTCCACATTGTACATGGCTGCACCTTATTTTGTATTGACTTTTTTTAATACGCTGAGATTTAATTTTTATGTGTCAGCCATAATAGGTATTCTTGCGACCATTTTATTAAGTATTGTCATTGAATTATTTATTTACAGACCATTAGAGATTAAAAAAAGTTCCCTGAATATTGTAATGATAAGTTCTATTGGAGTTATGACTGTTGTAATTAATTTGATAGCAATGCTTTATGGTAATGAAACTAAAATTTTAAATCAGGGTTTATCAGATACCTTAACTGTTGGCAATATCATCATTACAAAAGTACAAATGGCTCAGTTTCTTATTAGTTCTATTTTGATTTTTGCGTTTTTTGTTTTTTTGAAATACACACAATTTGGTTTAAAAACAAGAGCATTACGCGATGACACAGTTTTATGCAATGTTTTTGCTGTTAATATACCATCTTTAAGATTACAAATATTTGCCCTTAGCGGTTTTTTTGCAGCAGCTGGAGGTATTTTGGTTGCTTACGATGTAGGTATGGATCCTTATGTTGGAATGCCAATACTTTTGAATGCTGTTGTTGCACTAATAATAGGCGGAATCGGGAAATTTTATGCTCCAATTGTCGGGGGTTTTATAATCTGTGTTTTACAATCATTGGCAATTTATTTCTTCTCGTCAAACTGGCAGGATGCAGTTACTTTCACTTTACTGATTGCTTTTTTGTTTCTGCGTCCACAGGGTATATTTGGCGAAAAACAACGAACAGGATAAAAACTAAAGGAAAATGAATTATTTGCTCCATATAATTATAATGATAAACATTTACATCATACTTACAGCAAGTGCAAACTTGTTGGTTGGAATGGCTAATTTGTTTTCACTTGGTCAAGCTGCGTTTTATGGAATTGGAGCATACATAACTGCTTTCGCGCTTATATCTCTGGGTTTTACAGTTTTGCCTTCCATTCTGTTGGCTATGGTCGCTACTGCATTGTTAAGTTTGCTGATTGCTTATTCATCATTGCGATTACAAGGTGATTACTTCGTTCTGGCAACTTTAGGTTTTCAGATTATTGTTTATACCATACTTTACAACTGGGTTGAAGTAACTAAGGGACCTTATGGCATTCCCGGCATACCGGCACCTAAACTTTTTGGAATGTTTGCCATTTCAGGTATTCTCCCTTATTTTGTGTTAAGCACCATTCTTGCCGCAGTTACACTTTTTATTTTTTACAACTTAATCCATTCTCCTTTTGGCCGTGCATTAAAAGGAATTCGTGATGATGAAACATCAATGCTTGCTTTGGGCCGCAACGTTTCAAAATTGAAAATTCAGGCTTTCGTTATTTCCAGTGCTTTTTCTGCCGTAAGTGGTTTTATATATGCAAGTTATATCACCTACATTGATCCAACAAGTTTTAATCTGGATGAAGCTATTTTTATTTTATCGGCCGTTTTGATTGGCGGTACCGGTAATATTAAAGGACCTGTTGCCGGTGCCATTTTCGTTGTAGTTTTACCTGAATTATTACGCTTTGTAGGTCTGCCCGATAGCGTGGCAGCCAATTTACGTTTGATTATTTATGGTTTATGCCTAATAGTGTTTATGAGATTTCGTCCTCAAGGATTGTTAGGAGAATACAAATTTTAATTTAATGGTAAATGAAGGATATAATATTACATATAGAGAATATCACAAAAACCTTTTCCAAAATTAATACGAAGGGCAAAAGCATTAATAATGAGTTACATACTTTATTAGATGAGCTTACCTTTTCAGTACCTGCTATTAAAATAACCGCCTTAATAGGTGGAAATGGAAGTGGCAAAACAACTCTTTTCAATCTGATTTCTTCATTTATAAAGCCGGATAAAGGACAGATTTTGTTTTTCAATGGTAAATCACATACTCTTAACAAATTGCAACCTCATAAGATTGCCAGGATTGGTATTGGAAGACTTTTCCAAGATAATCACTTGTTTCAGCAACAATCTGTATTAGAGAATATGTTAATAGCTGATGACAACTTGTATGGTGAAAATGCTTTTCAAGCTCTATTTAAACAGAAACGAATAAAACAAGTGGAAGAGAACAGAATTGAACAAGCGAAATTGGTATTTACAAATCTTTTTGGGAACGATAATGTTTTTTGGGAAAAACGAAATCATATTGCCGGTTCACTATCTTCAGGTCAACAACGCCTGCTTGGTTTAGCGCGACTTTTAATGGCCGATTATAAACTGATATTATTAGATGAACCTACGGCAGGAGTCAATCCTAAAATAAACGATCAAATCGTGGAAGTAGTAAAAAAAATGGCAAGAATCGGGAACTGTACAATATTCTTAATTGAACACAATATGAAATTTGTTGGGCAAGTGGCCGATTATTGCGCCTTTATTAATAAGGGCAAAATAGAAAGTACTGGTAGTCCGTTTGAGGTAATTAATAATGAGTATGTTCGTAAAATTTATCTTGGAGGTTAATAAATGCTTGAATTAACAAACATACAAGGAGGATACCGAAATGGGTTACCTATTTTAAATGGAATAAACCTCACAGTTAATGAAGGTGATACCCTTGCAGTGCTGGGCCAAAACGGGTCAGGTAAATCAACACTTGCAAAGGCTATAGTCAATTTGCTACCTTATATTGAGGGTGAAATAATTTTTTGTGGCAAATCATTCACTAATATAAATACCAGGGAAAGAATAAATTCCGGTATTGGATATTTTATTCAGGGTGGCCAAACATTTCCGCACCTTACAATAACGGAAAATCTTCAGCTTGCTGCCCACCAAATAAACAGGACAGAATTTAACAGCCGATTTCTTGAGTTAAGAAACCATTTCTTGCTATTACAAAACGACAGGTTAACTATGGAGTCGTCTTTTTTAAGCGGGGGCGAAAAACACTTGTTGGCATTTGCTATGATCATGATTAATAAGCCAAAATTCCTTATCCTTGACGAACCTTCAGCCGGACTTTCTCCTGCAAATGTCGAATTGATGTATCAAACAATAGCTGCAATTAAGCAAACTTCCAAAACAACAGTTCTTTTGATTGAGCAAAATGTTGAAAAAGCGATTTTTTACAGCAACCGTGTTGCTTTATTAAGCAATGGATTAATAATTAAAGAATTAGATACCAATACAGTAAATACAACCGAACAAATTAATGACTTCTATTTTAAATTGGAAGTTTAATATTTGTGGTACAGTCAAAGCCAAATAACTGTTGGAATATTTCCCAATCGAAAAAGTATTAAAACGGAATAATCACCCGTTGGTCGAGTACATTAAAACCAATGTTTTGGGTACAATTGAAATTTTGGTTGATACCGATGATTATGCAGTTTCTTATAATGGGAAATTTTACATACGTACCGGTAGCACTACACAGGAATTAGTGGATAGAGTGTTACAACGGTTTATTCTGAAAAAACCCCGAGAGACTTGGTAGCTGCAAATCGAAGATTCTTTTACTATCGAAGATATTGATTTACAAACTATCGAAAAATTCAAACGGTTTTTTTCACGCATTGAAATAAGCAAATTTGCCAGTGAAACAGATATTGTCAGAGACGATGTTATTAACGGTACTTTGTTTGAAGACCTGAAATATCCTTACGAAGCTTTGCCTGAAGCAACAATTAATGCCTTAATTCATAATCGTTGGTAACGATTTGATTGTTTATAGCAAATGATTGTATTGATACTATGTCTTATCAAATGCCTGTTAATCAGTAGTTTTAAGCGTAAAACAAAAAGAGAATAAAAAAAGGTTGTTAATTCATTACCAAAAAGTTTTTGCTTTAACAAATCTTTGCTATTTTTGCACCTAATGAACTTTAGTAATTAATTTTTAAAATATTGAATATGAAAAATTTAATGAATTTTCGCTTTGCTTTTTTTGCCATTGTTTTGTTGATAATAGCATGTGGTTTGTATATCGTTTTACCCAGATATAGTCAAACAAACAAACAGGAGAGAAAAGATAGTGTAATTAAAATTGGGGCTATAGTATTCCTCACAGGAAATCAATCAACATTGGGAAGTGAAGTTAATAATGCTTTTAATATAGCAATGGAAGACATTAATAAAAAAGGTGGATTAAACGGGAAAAAGGTACAGCTCATTGTTGAAGACAGCAAAGATTTACCAAAAGATGGTATTATGGCATTTAACAAATTAGTAATGGACAAAATACCTATTATTATAACTACAGGTGATGTTGTGAGTTTAAGCATAGCACCAATTGCGAATAAAGATAGTGTTATATTACTAACTACTATTGCAGCTGGTTCTGAAATAACCCAAAACGGAGAGTGGGTGTATCGGGTATGGATACAGGCAGAAAGGCAGGCTAAAGCAATTGCTGATTATACATTTCAGAATTTAAAAATCAAAAAATCTGCTATTTTGTTTATTAATAACGATTATGGGATAACATCTTCTAATATTTTTAAACGTATATTTACACAATTTGGAGGTACTATTACCGGTATGGATTCTTATAGCATAGAGCAGAAAGATATTAAAAATCAAATTATAAAATTAATTCAAAATAAACCAGAGGCTATTTTCGTTACTGGTTTTGGTATGGGATATGCTAATTGTATTCGTCAATTGAGGTCCATGAATTACAAAGGTCTAATAGTAACTGATAACACATTCTCAATACCATTTTTTCAAGAACAAACCAAAAGCGCAAATGAAGGAATTTATTTTACTAGCACTTTATTTGATGAAAATTCAATGGATAGTATTTCATACAATTTTAGTAAAAAATACTTTGAAAACTATAATATGAAACCCAGTTTTGTTGGCGCATTTGCATATGATGCTTTAAATTTAGCAATTCATTGTATTGAGCAAGGTGAATACAACAATATTAAAATGAAGTATGTACTGAATAATTTGAATAACTATAAAGGGTTGATTGGTAATATTAAATTTAATAAAACAGGTGAAATTGATTTTCCATTAGTAATTAAAAAGATGGAAAAAGGCATTGTTAGAATAGTTTCGGATAATGCATATTAGCGTATCTTGTATTGTTTGTTATTTAAATATTTTGCTATGACTGCTACACGTTGGGATTTTATATTTAATGAAATAGAGGCTAACATAAATGAGTTAACTACAAATGAAGAAAAACTTATAAAACTTATTAAGGAATTATACACTAATGATAAAAGAGGGAGAGTTACTATAATAGAATCGATAAAGAGGGCATTTGAAACGGTAATTGAACCATTTGAAAAGGGACTTTTATCAACAATTTGGCATAATTGGGGCGGTATAGTTTTATGGAATTTTATTGATGCAGAGCTGCTTATATTTGGAAATACGAAAAGTAAAAAATTGAATTTAAAACGGTTTAATTTAATAAATAAATTTTTAGAATGGAACGGTTTTGATTTTAAAGAACCTATGTCCACTATTATATTTCGTAGAGATGCTAAAACCTTGCCAATAATTTTTTCATCTAATTCTTTAACTCAAGATTATAGTAAGGATGTAATAATTCTTAATTTTCAAAATCTTTTTAAATATTTAGATTCATCATCAACTTTAAACAATGACCTAATAGAATTATACAATTTTGTTGAGATTGAATCACATTTTGATAAGCATTCTAACGTTTTTTTTAAGGAATTACGTGATAGGATTGTTAGAATTTCAACTCAAATATTACTTGATAAAAATATATATGAAGAGTTAGCTTTCAATTTAAATTTGTTGGAGAAATTTGAAATTGCCAACCTTAATGATTTATATACAATTGATGATTTATGCAAAGTTATAATTTGGAATAAACTTTATGATGATTCATGGAGATTTTTATATTTCATACCTGTACGGCAATTCAAAAAATTTGGCGTTGGTGGTTTTGTTCTGGCAACAGAATTTGAAATTAATTATTTGGAGTATTCTTTTATTCAAAGTATTGTTAATCGTGTAGTTGGATTTTTAGGCACAAATTTATCATTAGTGCACCATGAGAAAACTATTTTAATACAAGCTATCAAATCCGCTGTGGCCGCAATAATGGCTCGCAATCTTTCGCATAATATTGGAAGTCATATACTTACCTATCTTAAAGACCGAATACGTGATGTGCCTACGGCATGGAAAAATCATTTGTTAGAAATACAAAAAATAAGCGATGGCGAAGTTTTAAATTCAACAGCGAGTAATTTTGAATATAGACTTAAAATAACAAAAGAACATTTTCAAAAGATACATATAGATTGCGAAAGCAGTTTAAACGATATTGAAGCCCCTTTTCTTTTGGGTTTAAGCCGTTTTATTGGGTACTTGCAGGAACGTCAGGATTTTATTGCGACTATTTCAACAGATTATATTCCTTATAATTCGACCATTAATTTTAAAGAATTTGTTTACGATGAATTGAATTGGGACTACAAAATACAGCGTCATCACAACCTTTTGCCCCACAATGCCGAAAACATTTTGCTTGACAACATTGCCCGTAGCGAAAAATTAGACAGACATCGGATACACATCTGGTTTAATAATTTTAATGGATTTGAAGACAAAATAATCTTAAACGGCATAGCACAGGAACACCCTGACCTTAAGGAGCTACGTGCCGTAAATATTGATTTGCCAGGCAGTGTAATAGGCAGACAATCAATGTTTTCGATAATTGAAAACATAATTCGAAACAGTGCTAAACACGGACTTAAACATGGTCAGGAAAAAACATCATTTGTAATAACCGCCGAATCTGTAAACATACTGAGAGAGAAACACTTTCCGCAGGAATTAATCGCTAAAATTACCTTTATTGACGGTAAAAATAAAAAATATGGAATGTTGAACGTACCTTTTATAAGTAAAAAGACATTTAAAGAGGGAATTATTAAAAGCTTAGGCAAAGAAGTTTTCAACCAGTACGGGCAATTATTACTGGAATGTGCCTAACAACCCTTGATTTTAAAATTCTGTATCGAAAAAAATGAAGCAATTTGCGATGAAGCCGGCGAATTTTGGAAAATGACCGTTACAGACAACAATTGGAATGGCAATAAAGCAATAAAGAAGTTACAAATTGCCTTAACGGATAAATACGTTGACGATACAGGTAAATTACTCGAAAGCAATAAAGGCATAAAAGAAATGCGTATTTCGGCAGCTTGGCTTCGCAATGAATTTGTTTACGAAACTGATGAACAAAATCCGTCACTTGCCAATATGCGTTTTCTGAATATTGACAGGGTGAGTATAGATGAAAACGGTGAAATTAAAGAATTTTCGAAAAACGAAAAAGGTGAACCTGAAATTGAAGAAGGAAAAGAATCTTGTTTACGTTACATTTTTTACATACGTAAGGCGAAAAAAGTGGCAATGATATTGACCAATCCAGCAGACTTCAAATTTTTTGATACCGCCAACGATGAAATAACTATCAATATAAACAATGAGTGGGAATTACTTACTGTGGCCGCGTATGAAGCCAAAAAGAACAAGAACTATAAATTGATATTGGTTGACGAAACTATCGATAGCTTTGACGAAATTAAGAAATATGCTGTTTGTAGGATAAAACAGGTAAACATACCTAAAATAAAAACGCTTTTCGATGAAGAGTTAAAAGGCATCTTCGAATATGAGACCGAAAAAATAGGTAAAGTTGTTGAAAACATATTTGATACCTATTATGAAAAATGGTTAAATGAGGATTTTAATAACTGGAAAGAACGCAATATTGAAAATTACAGATTCAAAGCTCTTCCCCGAATTGCTATTGTGGATAAACAATTGAGTGAAAAGAAAAACAATATTCAAAGAGTGAATACTGATATTTTTGGATTACCTGTTAAGATTAAAAATGAAACGATTATATTTAACAGGCACGAACTTGGTAGCAAAGATAAATTTGACGAATATCACTACGAGCTTGGGAAAAAGAATATAAAAATTCAATTTTTGGAAGAAATATCCGGCCATAATTCTACTTTTAGGTTAACCCATAATGAGCCTTTTAATAAATTATGGTCCTTAAAAATCGCAGAAAGTGCTTTAACAAAGGTGTTAATCATTGATGAGCGTATTTGTGAGCGTTACAATACGTCAGACCCTTTATATCACAAAACACGATTTCATAATAAAGGAATACATTTATTTAACATACTTCAAGATTCAAATCAATTTCGTATTCACGATACTACAGATATTCCATTAGGTAACATTCTCTCGGATAATGGTGAACTGAAAATTCAAATATCAAATCTATCTAACGATGAGTTTTATTCTGAAAACTATTCTAATGGTGTTTTATACTATGATTTTGTACTTATTCATCAAGGTTTAATTGACAAAATACACGAATTGTTTTCAATGGAAATTAATCAGATTTTTACTTCATTAAACCAATCTATTAAAGCGAAGTATCATAGTATGGTACATTCCGGCAGGTCAAAACCAGATAAGATACCAGATAATACTATTTTTGTTTTATTTTCATCTTTAGAAAAAGTGCTTGAAGATTGTAAATTTTCTTTAACAGAATTGTTGTATTCAGCACGGTTTGATAAAAGATAGTTGATTATGAGAATTATTATTTTTACCACAACTGAATTAGGAGATGAAACTGGGCTGCTTTTTGAAGCGGAGTTTTGCGAATACAAAACTGATTTTTTTTGGAAGAGAAACCAAGAAAATATATTTGCGCATAAATGTCTGGATGACGATGACTTAGGAAATCGAAAGAATTTTATTACACAAGTAATCGAAAGAATTGCTTCGTATTACTCAGAAACATTGGAGCAATTTTTTCATAATGAACTTTACCTTGTTTTGCATGACAAAGATATTGATTTGATTAATAACAATTATTCCTTATCCGACACAGATATACACGACAAACTTTTGCATTTTAATAAGGGACTTGCAACTTATTTCACAAAGCAATTATATAAAAAGCCAAAAGTGTTTGTATTTCAGCATGGTTTTGGTGATATACCAGAAATATTAGCCAAAATTGATTTTGAATCTTTAGCGAGAGATTACAGTAGTATCGAAAATTACATCGTTGAAAAACTTGAACACTTAATAAAAAAAAAACCTGATTTAGTTAGAAATCGTCTTTTTACTAATTTATTTTTTCTTACCCAATATTATATGCTTGTCTATTTTTTTGCGGATCACAAAAATCAGACATTGAAAGAGACCTATGATTGTCTAAATCTGAAAGGACTAAATAGTAACATAAAAGAACAAGTACGTCATTCATTAATTAATTCCTATCGGAATATTCAAAGCAACAAAACTTTAATTGAAATAGAATTATCAAAATCCCAAAAACAGTTATCGAAAAAAACGAGTGAAAAAGAGAGAAAAGAATTTGAGGATAATCTCATTCTCGAACTTATTTTTAATCACATAAAAAACTATAAAACCTGGCGTGAAATTTTGAATGTTGCCCCCCGTGAACTTAACAAAAAAATACAGGCTTGTGTTGAGATAGTACATTCCGGTTTAAGTACACTTGCCGGATATATTGATGAAAGCAAAACTGTAGAATCTTTGAAAACAATATCAGAAGCCTATCTTGAATTGGGTGAATTGCTCGATTTTGAAAAAAATTCGCGAGTAAATAATGGAATTTGGTCTGTTCAAGATTTATACGAACACCGAGAACTTAAACATTTTATTTCCGATTTAGGCGATTATGATCTTTCAAAAGAAATTGATAATGATTTTATTAATCAGATAGAAAGCTGGAAAGGCTTGTCAAATTCACTTCGAGAATTACTGCATTTCACAGAAGAATCTTTAAAGCCAGATTGTTTTTTGAATGATATGCCAATATGGTTTAAGCAAACAATTTCTGAATTTTGGAAACTACGTTTTTCTGTAAAGGAATCAATAGAAATTTGTTTAAAAAATTTAGACTTTGCTGACCAATATTCGTATTCTATACTTAGCCTTTTATCCTCAAAAGAGCCAAATATGAATATATTGTCTATTAGGGAAATAATTCATAAATTAAAAGAAGTATGTATTGCCGCCAAAATTAATTTTGTACGCCTTTTTACAAGCATACGGTATCAACAATTTTTGAATATTGAGCAAAACAAAGAACAGCACACAAGTTGTATAAATGAAACTATTCCAAACGGTGTTATTATTGTAATTGACGATGATTTGGGTAATAGGTTGGAATCAAAGCATGGCAAGGGGGAAAGGCGAAGAAGAAATTTTTGCCAAAACCTGGGTGTTAGTTATTCTGAAGATAAAATTATATTCATTTGGGGTCAAAATATTAGTAAAACTAATGTAATAAAAAACTTAGATCAGCATGATATCACTAACGAGATTCTTAATAAAATAGCTAATAAAACGGTTTCATGTTTTTTAATTGATTTATTTTTTAAGGAAGGTACTTGGATTTATGAAGAGGGTGAGGTGACTAATAATACTGGTTCGGTAAAGTTTGGATTAGAAGTTGTTAATGCTTTATCTATGATAAGAGCTTTTGATGATATTCCCATTCTATTAATGTCCGATAAAGATGAAATAAGCCAAAGGGATAAAGACCTTTATCTGAAAAACGTAAAAACGTTTATCCCCAAATACCTCTTAAATCGTCAACTTTTTGCTAACGAATTGGAAAAATATCAACAGCGCAGCTTTACCCAGATTATAACAAAACAAAGCGTTTTGAATTTAACTGAAATTCTTCGTGAATGTTTAAGATTCTCAGAATTTTTTGATCCCGATACCTGTTTACCTATTGGTAATTTTAACTTGGAGAGCATAAGCTTACTGATATTGTATTATGTTCGTAAAAGTGAAGAGCAACTTCATCTAACTAAGCGTAATATTGATGAATCAGTTTTCATCAAAATCTTTGAAGGAAGGAATAAGGCATATTCAAAAACAAATGAATTAGAGTACATATTGAAATTCATTTTAGTAAAATATCCGGATGTTTTCCACTTCACTCAAGAGAATTTATTATCATACCCCCATTTTACTTTTATTGAGCCGGAAGTGGAAAAAGAAAGTACTGAGATTGATGCTATTAATTTTGAAAATAAAGTGAAGATATTTACCGATAAATTTATAAAATTTAAAAATGGTAAAATTAATTGGAGAAAGTCCGGTTTAGAATTGAGGAATGTCTATCCTGTACTTTTTAATTTTACAGGGGATGACTCCAAATTAATTCAAGATGAATTCATTAAGCATGTTTTCGAATTATATAAAAATAAGTATAAAGGTTATGCAAATATATATTTAAAACTTATAAATACTAATAAGGATTTTGAACAATGGTTTTCACTTCTTAAAAAAAGTAATTCCAATCAGCATAAAACTTTAAATACTGAAATAAGCATAAATACCCAGACTACTTAAACAGCAATATTAAATCAAGCATTAGATACTATTTTGTAAGCCATGCTCAAAGTTTCAATCATTTGAGTGTTATATTTTTCAAATTCCTAAATCTGGGTATTTAAAGAAAAAAAATTGACTATTAATATCGCTCTAAATAATTGATAGTCAATTTAAATTGGCTAAATAGCTTTCCATATTATATCGTAATCTATATTTGGAAAAGTTATTCCGGTTAAGGTAGAACTTAATAAAAGATAAGCAATAAAAGAATTGTCGTTTGCTAAAGTTTCTGATGAGGAGCCTTTATAATGCTTTTGAGCGTTATAGATTAAATTAAAAGCCTTTGGAAAATCCAATAGTAATATAGCAGACTTGATGTCATTAATTGGTTTTGAATAAGGTATTATCTTGACATCAAAATCTTTTTCTGAACTTGATAATTTCGAGTATAGCTCTTTATTTATTTCAATAAATCGTTCCACCTGTTCAGTAAATTGTTTTTTAAGTACCGCCATTTGATCAAGTGGTGCGGAAATTAATGAACTTAATGATAGGATCTCTTCTGGCAAGTTGTTGGAATCGGCTGTCTCCTGAATTTTTTGAACAAGCAAGAGCCGATTAGGATTGAATTCCTGTGAGAATAAATCAAATGACAGAAGGCGTGAGAAAAGCAATGTTGTTTCTACCTCTTCTTGTGGTATAATGATGTTTATCTGGTAATTGCTATCATTTGAAATCATAATTGTTGCTAATATATTTTCAACATTCAATTCAAATTGCCTTATAGTACATCCTTTTTCAAGTCCTTTTTCCAAATCGCTTGAATTTAAAATTGCTAATTCTTTCGTTTCTTTGCAAAATGTCACTTGACCCGAAAGTGACATTTTCAAAGAGGCAATTTTGGTGCTACTAATCCCTAAATCGGTATATTTATTTGCATAACCTGCCCCTTTAAGCGTATCAAAATAAACTTGCATTGCAGCCGAGGCTGCTAAACCGTCAAATCTTCCGGTTTTTGTTGAAAAACCTTCTTTGATTAGGGGCGGAACCGGCCAAGTGGTTTTATCACTTGTCGGAATTTCACGAACTAAACCAAACCTTATCGGAAATCCAATCTCCAAGGCGCAGTCATAATCAGCATGGCTATGAGCTGGATTTACAATAACTGCACCTGTGCCAAATTCAGGCTTTACCCAATGCGCTGCCCAAACTGGTATCCGATCTCCCGTTAAAGGATGATAAACGTATTGACCGGTAAAATAATTTGCACCATCATAAATGACTTTGTTTGCTAAAGGATGCGATTTATGAACTGCAATTAGTGGTGCTACAGCAAAGGGAGACCAGTCTGTGATAAATGCTGCAATTTCCCCATCGCCATTAACATAAGGGAGTTTAAATAATGCTCCTTCAGTTTTGCGAAAAATCTTTTTCTGTCGCTTTTGTATCTTTTCACCCCATACATCCGAATCAGGGGAATTGTATAAAATATCCTTACTTTTGATTGAAGGAATATAATAAATATCCACTTCATTAAATTCAGGCAAATAAGTGAAACTCAAGCGGCCCTTACTATTCAGAAAATTGATGGCATCTATGAGTTTTTCGTCCGAAACCTGCACTTTCAAATTATCATTTTTTAGGCCATTTATGCGATCCAAAACTGATTTAAGGGCTAAAGAACGGCTTAATTCTTTTGGCTCCTTTTTCGATGTAATGATTACTGAAGCATTCATAATTTAGTGATTTTTTTAAATGTAAAAAATATATATTAACTCTCTTTGTTTTTTATCGTTGCCAATGCAAAAACGCGTTGGCAACGTAAATATTTAAATATCTATATCTTAATTAGGAAATTGCATGAAGATAGTCTGCAATTTTCTTCACCGCTTCCCCTTTTAAAATTGAAAAGTGATTAGCTGTTAACGTAACTTTTTGGGAGGAACGAGATGAAAAGGATTCCCATGAATCATTAACAACCATTTCGGAATTTGACGCCTTGAAAAATATTATTTCACTCAACGTTAAGGAGTTGGGCTTGTAAGCTAACAATTGTTCCAAAATCAAGTGGATGAAATTTAACGAATCTATTAATTGAACATAGTCAGTTCTCAAACGGCCTGGAATTATTTTCATTAAAATATCTGGAATCGTATTTTCTATGTTTAGTCCTTTAGAAGAATTTATAAGAACTTGTTCCAAAGTTGCATTTATTAATGAAAATTCCTTTTTCCACGAGCTTGGTTTTGGACAATTCGAATCGAGAAGGATTAATTTTTCTACTATTCTACCATTTTTTTCAAGATTAACAGCAATTTCATAAGCCAAAATCGCGCCCATGCTCCAGCCAGTTAAATAATATGGACCTTCGTTCTGTACAGAAAGAATACGTGCCATATATTCTTGAGCTACTTTAGTAATATTGAAACTGTGTTTGCGTTCCAAACTATGATCAAAATCTGCCAAACCGTAAATATTAAAATCACCGTTCATATTTTTCAATAAATCATTGTAGCACTCTGTATTGCCCCAAACATCATGGAGTAAAAAAAGATTCTTTTTTGTGGAATCTGCTTTTTTCAAAAGTACCAAGCCTTTTGTTAAACTATTTCGAGCAAGACTTGTCGCCAATTGATGTTCAACAAACTTAGACTGATGTCTTATTGAAGATGTGTCTCCTTTGAAAAATTGGTCCACCTCTAGTTCTAAATTAAATTCTTCTGCGACTGCAACCGTAATTATTGTAGCATTCATTGAATCTCCACCAATGTCTCTGAAATTATCATCCAAACCAATTTGTTGAGATTCAAGTACATCCTGCCAGATTGTGTAGATTTTCCCTTCAATACAATTCATAGCGGATTGTTTTCCTTCTGTTCCTAATATATCAGGAATAGGTAATGCAACTGTGTCAATTTTACCGCTAACATTCAATGGAAATTTTTCAACCTGCTGAAAACGTGATGGTATCATATATGAATTTAATTTATTGGTTAAATACTCCTTGAGTGCCTTAAAATCGATTTCGGTATTTGCAACGACATAGGCACAAAGAATATCTTCGCCATTTTTATTTGGCTTCAAACAGACAACAGCATCAGAAATGGGTTTATCCTGTGGTTTTTTATACCCGATTCTTTGTAGGATTGGCTTTACCGTTGATTCGTCAATTTTGAACCGAAGTTCCTCTTCTCCTCTGTTTTTGGGAATAACACCCAATCTTATATCCCAGCTCAGTGGTTTTGCATAATTATGGTAGCCCCGCTCTGATTTATGTACGTATATTCCGGTATCATTAATCAAGCAATTTGTTGAGCAAAATCCAGTGTCAGAAGGTCTTTCCCAAATTTTCAAGGATTCCAGTTCTTTTTTTATCAACTCATTCGAAATTGAATCATAGCGAAAGAAATCAATAAATTGTATTTTTTTTAGCTCGTCAGAATCAACAATAACACCCAGTAACTGGGAAAAAGTATCTTTTGCGTTATGGAAAAGGGATCTGTGAACAAACAACTGTTTCTCAATGTAATTTATATCAACGATGCCTTTGTTGATAAATGGTTCTAGCTTTGTTGCTATAATTTGACCTCTTGAGAGACCTGTCACAATTACATTTATTCCTTTTTCAATTGCCATTGCGGTGCTTTTGGTTGTCAAAGTTTTAAAACAACCAGTGCAAACTGTACTATCAAGTTTTAAGCTATTACAAAATATATTGTCCATTTGAGGATGACTATCAACGACCAAATCAACACCCAAGTACTTTGTGACTCTTTGTATATTTTGTTTGGCAGATAGTGAAATGTAATAATTATCAAAAGTATAAGCCAGAGGTTTATAACCCATTTGGACCAAACGCCAAAGAACATAAGTACTGTCCTTCCCTCCGGAAAATAGAACCAAACAATCATATTTGCTCTTTTTTATAGATTTTTGAGCACTCAGCAAATTTTTTAAGCAATCAATATTCTGAAAGTACTCCACTATATTATTCACATTTTTCTCAAAATCAGAGCATATATTACATTTGTTGCTGTGAATATTAACATTCGGAATTGAACTGTCTAACAGACAAAAATCGCAGGTTTCTTTTTCAACTTTATTGGCTGATTCAATTGATGGATCAAATGTGAGAATATTTGTTCTAATATCATCTGTTTCAATACGGTAACCATGTAGTTTTACCTGATTATCGATGCGTTCGATAAATTCTATATTACCGTCCTCCAATTCTTTTACAAGATCACCCGTTTTATAAAGCATGCCATCCGATAATTGTGGTAATTTCACGAATTTCAATTCAGTTAATTGAGGACGATTAATATACCCATTTCCGACACCTATGCCTGCCAAACATAATTGACCATGTTCACCTTTTTCTACACATTCATTTTTATCATTGATAATAAATACCTGCATATTTGGCAAAGCCTTTCCGATTGGCACATTTTTGCTTAAATTCATAGTGTTGCGATCCATTTTAAAGCTTATTGTATCAACCGCACATTCTGCAACCCCATAAATATTTGTTATTTTGGCTTGGCTTTCAACAAATTTAGCATAGAAATCATCAACTACATCTTTTCTAAAAGCTTCCCCACCAATAATAAAATGTCTAACACTCAGGTTTTTAACTTTTAATTGATTTTGATTAAGAATCCTAAGAAAAGATGGAGTACCATCAGAAATAACAATCCCTTGTTTGTTTAAGTAAGTTATCAGCTTTCGTGAATCCTGTTTTGTCGCATCTGAAACGATTACCAAATTGTGGCCCCCTAATAATGCTGCAAAAATCTGTTGAACAGAAGCATCAAACATGAACGAAGCTATTAAACCGATGTTCAATTTCTCTGGATATTCGTTGTAAACAACAGTATATAAGGCATTGACCAAATTTATGATGCTGTTGTGCCTGTTGATGCAACCTTTTGGTTCTCCAGTCGAACCGGAAGTGTAAATTGCATAAGCCGTATCTTCGGGAAATACCAAAGGTAATGTAGTGCCGTTGAAATGTAAGGATGATAGGTTTTCAAACAATAAACACTTTTTATCTAATTTGTTTTCGAAATACTTTTTTTGGATTTCTGAGCTAGTGATAATAAAACCTGCATTACTATCAGAGATTATGCTATTTACACGATCAAACGGTGTTTTCTGGTAGTCAATCGGAATATATGCGGCACCAGTTTTTAAGACGGCAATTATAGCGACTATCATATCAATCGAACGGTCAAAAACTAAAGGGATAAACTCACCTTTTTTAACGCCTGAGTTAAAAAGATTTTTAGCCACAATTTCAGATAAATCATTTAAATGACGATAGCTAATTGTATTTTTCTCATCAGTAACCGCTATACAATCTGCATTTTTATCTGAAACAAAATTAAACAGTTCTGGTATGGACCTACCCAGATCGAACGTAACATTGTTATTTTTCATATTTTATTACTTTTAGAATTCTATATTATAAACTAAATACATTTGATAAACTATTGATTGTTTGTGTTTTATCAAGAGGCATATCATTTTGGCATTTATTCGACAAAACATTCATCATTTTAATAAACCTCTTGTATTCAGGAAATTCAATTCCCTGCTCGAGGATATAAAGTAAAGACCAAATACCACCACTATATAATGGCAATTGAAGTGAGTTCTTAATCCCTTTAAGCATCTGGAGCTTAAAATTCGAGGCTTGTTTCCAATTCATCGAAAAATGGGACCAATTATATCCAGATCCTACAATTTTAAATTCATCCTTTCTTTCATGTATAGGCGTTAATTCGCTATGTAAATACAAGTGAACGTTGTAGAAGGTTGTGGGTGTATCATTCATAAATTTAATGGTTTCCTTTACTGTTTCTTCAGTTTCGCCAGGGAAGCCACAAATTAATGAGGCAAAGGTAGTTATCCCAACCTTAGTAAGATTTTCTATGACGTATTTGTATTTTTCTATTTTAGCTTTTTTGTTCATATAACCGAGCAACAAATCGCTTCCAGATTCTATACCAAGATAAACAGCAAAACAGCCGCTTTCTTTCATTAACTTAAATGTTTCATCGTCTGCAGAAGATCCCCTAAAAAAGGATACCCATTTGAAATTGAAATTGTTTTTAATTATCATTTTACATATTTCCTTGAAACGATCAAGGGGAATATTAAAGGAATCATCAATAAACATAAGATTTCTCACGCCAGCTTCTTTAAGGATTTTCAATTCGGTTTCAAGTGATGCCACATTTTCTACATGATATTTATCTGCAAACGTGGGGAAACTGCAGAATGAACAACTGAAAGGACAACCTATCGAGGTCCGTATGAAAACCGATGGCGTATAAAATTCTTTTTTGAATAAAGACCAATCTATAGGATGATCACCTATTAAATCCTTTTCAGGAATCCGGGGAGTACGTTCAAACTGCCTACCATGCTTAATTATCAAATTAGGACAATCCGTTAAATTGTTAGTTTTTCCTAAACATTCCAAAATTTTTTGGAGTGTATTCTGCCCATGTGAGTCATTAACATAAATATCAGCACCAATTTGTCGGAAGATATAATCTTGCTTTGTTTTGGAATGTGAATTGCAAATGGAAAAAATACGTGGACCTCCGACTATTATTTTCGTTATTACGTTACGTTGACGGATATAATTAATTAATTCGATTAATGCCTCGTTATCATAGTAAAACGTGGTTGTAATTACTACACTTTTTGGGTTTTTCCCCAAAAGGTGATCGAGCTTTTCCTTTTCATAAGTGAAAAAATTTACGAAATCCAACTCAAAGCCTCTGGTTTTTAAAAAACTATATAAAAACGCTACGGCCAAATTCGGAAGATTGAACGTATTGATATGAGATGTTATACCTTTAATATTTGAAAGAGCCATGTTTAACATTTCCATGTAATTAAATCGTTCATCTCCTAAAAGAACCGACTCTGATTTTAATTCATTATAAAAACCCGAAATTTCAGCAAACATTTTGCTTTGGTTAGCGACTTTATCAAATTTAATTTCGCCATAACCCATAATGATCGTGTCTAGTTTGCTCATAGCGTTTATTTTTTAGATCTTTTGACCACTCTAAGTGCAGTTGCATAATTCGAAGAGAACTCCTCTTCAATTATAATGTTGTGTAGAAAGTCGAATCCGAAAACTATCTGTTTTCCAGATTGGCTTTTGCTAGATGTCCAGTAGAATACAGTGTGATGGGTCATTATATCTTCACCATTCCAAAAGAAACCTATGCTTGATGCATCGAAGCCACTTGTACCTTTAATTGTCAAATCCTTAATTTCCTTGGTGGAGGTAAGTAAACCTTGCCATTCTTCGATAGTGGGTATATTGAAACCAATAGGACATGAGTGCAACGCACTTTTATAGCTGTAAGCGCGGCCAAATATGTTACCCAGCGTGGGGTCATTCATATAGGATAAGGAGGTTCCAGAATTAAAGCAATAATTCTCAGCAATCCATATTAGTTGACCTTTACGGAAGGTTTTGTATTGTCGGCCATCTCTCTCATCAATGAAAAATTCGTTTCTATTAAGATCCGACAGGTCTTCTTCCTTGTTTTTCTGTAAGTTTTCCATAATAATATCGTTTTTTAGTAAATAAATTTTGTTTCAAAAATCACCTAAGCATAATCGAACATTTTTCAAAAATCACACTTCAGTTTTCCAATCTAAGAACATTACAAAGGTATTGTAACCAATTCTCTGTAGATAAAAAAACATATAATGCTTTCGCATTGATTGAAATTCAAAAAGATATAAAATTGTTAATACAAAAAAAATGACTAACCTAAAAAAAATGACATGTTTTAATGTGGCGTTTCTTTTTGTTTGAGATATACCTAAAATTAGTATAGTCGTTTTAATCGACAACTAACCAAAGCCACAACTAACCACTGCCACCTTTAAAAATAATTTTAGAATCATTGGTATTAGGTAAACTTGTAGTTGGCAAACCATTTCTTTTGGTTTATTCAAGGCAGCAAAACCTGTGATTACTTGATTTAATAAAATACGGTAGTCTTCGTCAGCTAGTTCCAAGTTTTCGTCAGTATCTTCCAAAGAATTTTTTATTTCAACAAATGGCAAACCAACAGAAGTTTGTAACTTGGTTAAGTCAACAACACCTGATTTTTGTATTGATATTGCCGGCGATTCTGTGATTTCCTTTTTCTTGCAATCCATAAAGTTTACGATTGCGGTAATAATTCCGATTACTACCAAAAAGAGTATTTTTATGATGAATTTTTTTTTCATGACTTTTATATTTAAAATTGCGTTTATGTACTACATTTAAAAAAATATAAATTTTATCAGTCTTCGTATAGCGGGGCTTTTAACCTTACCTGACAGACCATTTTCTACTACCCTAAGTAGCAACCTGGTTGGACCAGTTTACGGTTTTCTGTTATGCCGTTAAACATCATTGCGGTTTATCATCTGTATTTATCTTTCCACTTAGTGTTGGATAACCTCAAGATAAAAGGCTGTCAATTTGCCTATTGGCTCCTTTGTAGTTCAACTGCTATTCATCATATTTCCCAATTTTAGTTGTTTTATTGATGGAATCTTTAGCAAATATCCGTACTTATTTACCCCACATCAAGCAATTATTAAAGTGATATTCAAATTATTGATAATCTGACTATCACTAAAAAAAATGAGTAAAAAATATTACTTTCAAAAAAAAATGACAAGACTAATAGGATAGTAATATTATCCAATGAATTTTAGCCAGATTGGAATGGGATTTTCACGTGCTGCTGATTTTCTACAAAAAAATGGATAACAAACACGGGGTGCATATACCTTGGAGAGTGAGAGATTTGTGGCTTAATAAATTTATGCATAAGAAATAATTGGCAAATTACCTATGTCAATAAGTTAAAATCAATCATTACAAAAAAGCGGAACCTTTTAGTGTTCCGCTTTTTGAGTTTATTTCTGATTCAGCATTTTGATTCCCTGAAGATTTTTTCTTCTATTGAATTTTAACCTTGATAATGTTTTTATTGCCAAGTTTTATTGCTCAAATTAGAGCAGGTCTTTCAGTAATTTATTGGCATTTTGACATACTGAATTTGCATTAATAGATTGGGGGTCGTTTTACAGCATTGTTTTCATAATTAGTTTAGGTACTGCTATCAAAAAAAATCAGTAATGGTCTGTGTCATCAGTTTTCCGATACTTTTATTAGCGAGATAACCGTGTTATAGTGATAGCTTCACTTTGAGTGAAACCATCACTTTGGCAAATATATTACTCACTATCAGAGCTTTTCAATTTCTTCAATTGATAAATTTGTTAATTCTGCAATAACATCAATTTGAAAACCTCTTGCTTTCATCTCTTTCGCAATTTTCCGGGCTTTGAGTATTTCGCCTTGGGGTATTCCTTTTTCGATTCCCAGTTCGATTCCTTCGTCAATATAAACCTGTTCAAACCGTTTTGCTTTTTCCCTAGAATCCTCATTTTTATCTATATATTCCCAATCCGACTGTACAAACGTTTCCGTGTTGATCCTTTTGATAATTTCGACGAATATTTGGTCTTTCAGGTATTCGTCGAACCAGCTTTTCTCGTTGAGTTTGTTTCGTGTTTTATCGGCCAATTCGAACCAAGGCAGGTATTTGCTGAACTTTTTATTCCTGATGATGTTGGGCTGGAAGGCATAGATCAATTTGTTCTTTTGCAAGAAATCGAGTTTCCTTGTGCGGTTATCTATTATTCCGAGGCACTTTGCGCGTTCGGCAAGCAATTCGAGCATGTTTTCTTCCCTCCACAAATTTTTGTTGCGCAGAAAGTCATGGACTGTTTCGCTTGTCATTGTGAACGAAACAAAATCGTCTGTGAAGTTTAGGGTATCGTCGGCTAGCCAGATCAATGTGATAACAGGAACCAATCTGTCATAGTCCTTCATGTCCTTTTTTGTGTTGTCATCCAGATCGATGCTCTTGTCTGGCATTTTTTCCAATTGCAAAACGGTGTTCATCGAATGGTACATATAAAAACGTTTGACAATGTCGGACTTGAACCATTGTTGCATATCTATGATCACAAAGTTGCCGCCTATCCTGCACCTGTAATCAAATTCTACTGCAGTGGCATCATCGGTAATTTTGCGCTTTGTCGGGAGTTCTTCAAACTCGTCTATTTTGATGTCAAAAAAGTCTTC
>CAILKW010000324.1 GCA_903834845.1 uncultured Bacteroidia bacterium
CGGGAACCATCCTTTATCAACGTTATTTTGTGAATAGCAATAGATTTTATTGGAATTCCCGGTTCAATTTCCTGCACCAGGTTGAAACCTTTATTCTTACGGAGGTGTGATATTTCCCGCCCGGGATTATCCCTGCCATTTGCATAGTAAGAAATATGGTAGCTATTGAAATATTTACTTTTCGTGTATTGACTGAAAGTACCATCCCTATTTGGAAAAGATGTATCGAAAATATCTTCGCCCTTATTTCCTTTGGCTGCAAAGAAAACAATGCACAATCCGGCATCAATTTTCTGATTTTGCAATTCCCATTCAGCAACGAAACTTCCAGGGAAATCTTTCGGACACCAAAAAACGTGGTGGAATTTTTCATCCGGAGAATACATCTCCATCCAGCCATCTTTGAATTCTGTAACTCCGAGACCTTCCATTTTCCAATCAGCTACCTCCCATTTCGATGCCAATGAATTCCGGTAAATCAGCTCACCATTTTTAAAGTTTTCGATTGAATTTTGTGCCTGAACAATTTTGGTTACCATGAAAAATGTTGCAAGAATCAGAATATTGATGATATACGGCTTCATTTTAAAGTTATTTTTTTATTGCTTTTCCAATTTTCCCGGCCAATTCCATGTTTTTAAATCTTTACTCCATGCAATCCCGATTGAGGCGTTTTTGTCAAAATCGCCCTGCGATTCAGACAAAGGACCTGAACCATGAAAAAACATTAGATATTTAGCTTCTTGATTTCCTGATAGTTCAAGTACTGCTCCTGCCGTAATCCGCCCTTTCGCCCAGTCCCATTGAATCTGGCCTAAAGTAATCAATTCTCCCCAATCTTTCCAAGTTTTCAGATCGTCCGACTTTTTAATACCTATTCCGTTTGATGGAGAATGAAACAAAATATATTGGGTATCTTCAATTAGCACACAAGTGTTTTCACCCGATTCGGTACGTCCGAAAAATGTCCAGTTTTTGAAATCATAAGTAAACGACATGCTTACACCGTTTTGCTTGTAAAAACACCAATATTTCCCCTGTTCATCTTTGTCTTGCAGCAAATAAGGATCAATCATACGTCCCATTTCGGAAACCGGAACATTTGACCCTTTTACCTTAAGAAGTTCAGGTTGGCTCCAGTTCACAAGGTCTTTACTTCGCATGATAAATAGCCGTGCGGATTGATTACCATACTTTGGGACCTGCTCCACAGTATAATCTGGACGAGGATAGGTTTGCAAGCATAACAGCCATTCATCCCTGAAACGGATGATGTTTCCGGGACTTGAAAAGTTAAGGTTCTGATCTTTAACTGTAAGTTTTAGAGGAGTTGTCCAATGAACCAAATCAGCACTTTTTGAAAAGGCTGTGTAACTGTAAATCAGGCCATCCGATTCAATTTCAGTCTGGGTAAAAAACAGATAAAATATTCCATTATTGTACAATACAGCAGGGTCTCGGTAAGCTTTCACCCCATTGCCGCGAAAAAGCACGGGAGATTTCAGTTTCTCCAGATTGATATTTTGTGCACTAATTTCTGTACACAAAAGTAAAAACAATACAATTTTAAACATTCGAAATACTCGGCCTCCCAATTAATTGTTAATGAGTTATTTGAAAAACACTTACTTGTCGTACTATTCCGGTTTTTGTTTCCAAAATTTTTTACTCCTATGCAAGTAAATTCTTATATTTTGTCGGTCGTAAAAAGCTCGATTAAGCAAACTACTGCTTAATCCGTATGTATGGCGGACGACTATAGCTCCTGATTGTTTTCGTTCAGTTTCGCAGAGGAAAAATTGTAAAATCCGGTAAACAACAAGTTCTTTCCATCATTAGATTAGGTTTTCAAAATTTATACCTAACTTATTAAGGGCATAACCACTCTCCTTCAAATAATTACCGTAAACCGTTACCCAGTGGAAACCGGGCATTTGTTCAGCTACCAACTTACTGTCACATTCAAAGCTTATATCAATCTGGGAACGACAGATATCAAGGAAAGGATTATCAACTATTTTCCCCAATAATCCGACATTTCTCTTAAAAGCAAAATCAGGCATAATATTAGTAACAATTTGACCTACAAGCATTTCTACTTTAGGAGCAGCACCATAGTCAGATTCGAAATGAGTAAGAAGCCTTGCTGGTTCCAATTTTTTGCCATCCATTCTTCGGGGAGAAGTGCAATGAGCCAGAGTTATTAATCCATCGTGGGGATAGGTAGGATCGTTGAGGAACACAGGTTTTCCTGAAATATAAGCCAGTAATATCCCCGAGGGGACGACTACAAAATCAGATTCGCAAAATGCAAGGTATCCTGCATCATTGAGCAGGCTAAGGGTGAGGCACGCTGAAGTTTCTGACAATGGCATAATTGTCCCCATGCAATTATTGATTGTGATTGCCCTGCACTTAAATTTTTCCATGATCCGCGACAAGACATCTTCGAGAACAAAGCAATTTTCAACGAATTGAAGTTTTGTTTCAAGTTTTATATTTTTGTCCTTGAGATATTCACCGGCACGGCTTTTCGCGCGTGAAGTAACTGATTTGTCAGACCGAGCTTCAATGATCAGTTTGCCCAACTCATCATAAGAGACCGTCTGAATATCGAACCGGAACTTATCTCTGACCAGATTTGGAACGACTCCTGCCGGCTGAGCCCATGCACCGGGTCCACCAATAGCGATTATCTTTGAATTGAGCGTGTTTTTTAAGCCACAAAGTGCTCTTAATCTCCATAGAATTTCATCTTGATTATCAATTACCACATCATTTTCATTGATTCCTGAAACAGCCAGTTTATCGGTGTGTTGCCTCAAAAATCTCGGACTGATTATCTCATACCATAAATAAACCGGACCTGATTTATGGCGACAGAAGATTATCACATTTTTACCCATTTTATTTAAGGAGTCAAAAATATCCATTCCCCCACCCGCTGCATATACTAAGTATAGGTCGGCAGATTGAAGATCTGTGACCTTGCCCAGGTCGGATGTTTTGCGGACACGAGCTACCGGGAGAAACTCAACCGGGAATTCTGCTTTAGATTTCAAGGTTTTAAGCTCATCGGCAATCCTGAGAAGCTCCTGATCAGCATTACTTTCGGATTGAATACCTCCCCATGATCTCCAGCTGGTCTGGTCGCGCCGTGTTGGTATGTCATAAGTAAAAATTGGTTTTACAACCAAAGGTGAACGTTCGATTTCATACTTTTCACCTGTTTGGACAGAGGCAAGTGCAGACCAGGATAAACCTGACAGAGCTACTGCACCCAAAGCTGATGCGCCTGTGACCTGCACGAACTTCCTCCTTGAAATATTATTTGACATTTGATCATGATGTCCACTGCAACATGAACAACCCGTCGTAAGGGCAGCGCGTGAAGATTCATTTTCCGAATTAATCATTTTAAACCTCCTTATATTTTAAATTACTAAATTGAATTAAAGTCTTGGTAAAAATAGTTACATTTTATTTAATATCACCTCTAAATACTATTTTTTGGTTCTGCTATTTAAACAAATATTGGCTATAATGTAAATTTAAAAAAGGTAAGAAGGAACAGGTCCTACTTACCTTTATAATTAATTTATTGTTCTAATTCACACGTTCAGCTTTCCTAGTAACCCGTATTTTGTTGAATTGAAGGTGCTGACCTGTCTATTTCACTTTGCGGTATAGGGCGAACTAAATGATTATCAGTAATAACACCTTTTGCTTTATTCCACAAATTCATCCTTTTGGTGCGTTCAATCAGTTTCCCGGTTCTCTTTAAGTCAAACCAGCGATTAAATTCACCAAGTAATTCTCTGGCACTTTCGTCCAATAACAGGTCAATTGACATGTTTGAAGAGGTAGCTCTGTAAGAAACGGTTTCGAATGAAGTAAGATCTTCGGGGTATTTTGCGCACAAAGGATTCACGCCTGCTCCAACTGCACGATCAAGAATTTTGTTATAATATACATCGGCACCTCCTAAAACGCCACCAGTCGCCCCTTTAACAATTGCTTCAGCAGCAATCAGGTAAGCCTCTGCAGAACGAAATAAAGCAAAGTCAAAAGTCCCGTAACCATCGCCATAAGCAATACCGGGCTGCCAGAATTTCCACATTGAAGGTGCTCCGCATGTAAGACGAGAGATGGAAACTCCGCTGACAAGCTGATCAAGATTCATCACAGAATATTTTTTGGTTCCGCCTTCGTCAATTCCTTTCTGTGCCACTGAGGCAGGTTGGTTCCATGGAGTCCAATAAGCAACGGTATCACCTACGGCAAAGCTGACTTTAAGGTTTGCATTTGTATAGCTATAAGCATAATTCGATACAGCCTTTAAAGCATAAATTGCAGTCACAAAATCATGTGCATAACGACTATCTTTTTGTGGGTCGAAAAGTCGGTACAGTGAAGGTGAAGGTTGATTCTGACCTAAACTCCTATTGTAATCGCTTGTTCTGCCGGTACTACCGACCAGTTCTCCGTTTCCAGGGAATATTGAATGATAATAATTTCCGGGTTCTCGCGAGGTTGGACCTCCTGTTGCGATTTCCATTGCATTTGTAAGAACATCACTATTATATTGAATCGGAAAAACCACTTCAGTGTTTCTGTCATTTTGTGCACCTGTATATTGTGTCAAAGGATTATTCGACCTTAATGGGAACAGGGTTTTATATTGTGCTACAAGTGGATATGCTGCAATTACTTTATCTGCCCAATCTAAGGCAGTCTTAAAATCTGTGGCACTTCCTCCAAGTGAATTTTTATAATTCCATCCTCGTGTGAGATAAACACGTGCTAATAAAAACTGTGCAGCACCTTTGGTTACGCGACCATAATCTGTAGCAGTAACGGGTAGAGCGGCTTCAGCTTCTGAAAGGTCTTTCAAAATTTGGGCATAAACTTGTGCCGAAGGCACTCTCACAACCCCCTTTTCCGATGTAACTGTTTCAATAAGAGGCATAGGAACATCACCCCATGTTTGAACAAGGTAGAAGTAACTTAAAGCTCTTAAAAATTTAGCCTCTGATATTCTGGCTGCTTTTTTCGCAGCATCTGCGTATATAATAGCATCTGCTCGCCCAATGGCAGCATTAGTTCGTCCGATTTCCCTATACAATATATCCCAGAATGATGACAATTCACCTATTGATGCGTTTAAACGGATGTCATACTGATCTAAGTATGGCCCATCACCAACGGCTAACTTACTCCAACCTCCGGCCTGGAAAATGTCTGTTCCCGGTAATACAAGGGGGTGGTTAAGGATAAAATCGCGTAATAGCGGATAACAAGACTTCACCAAATCCTCATAACCTGCTTCCTTGGTTATGTACGAATCAGCAGTTATATTTGAAATTGATTCCTCTTTCAAAAAATTCTGGCACCCTGCGACCAAAAACACGAATAAAACTGCAAGGGACAAATTTCGCATGTAATATTTTTTCATTGTAATTTAATTTAAAATTAAACAAATAAGGATCAGAAGGATGCTGTTATACCAAAGATATATGTAGCAAAAGGAACATCATCCTGATAAGTGCCTGAGTTAAATTCAGGATCCATCCAGATACTTTTTTCCTTTGTAAAAACAAATGGGTTATTTGTTTGCAGATAGAACCTCAAACTACTGAATTTCAGACGATCAAGAATAGCCTTTGGAAGAGTATAACCCAAAGTGATGTTAGAGATACGCCAAAAACTGGCATCTTTATATTGTATAGCTTCCCGGTAAGGATTAGCCTGCCAAACTCCAAAATAATCATTGGTTGGATTTGTTTTAGTCCAGTAATTCAGGTTCAAATGGTTATAACGGTTTGAACCTAATTCTCCCATTGTTCCGGACAGCAGGGAACTTTGGAATTGAACCCCCTGGCGAGTATAAACAAAACATGACAAATCCCAGTTTTTATAGGTAAAAGTATTATTTATTCCAGCAATCCATTTGGGCAATTGGTTGCCAAGTACAACACGGTCATCTATACCCGTTGAAGAAGATATTTTACCATCGTTGTTTTGATCAACAACCTTAATTGAACCTGGCACCTGACCATATACTTTTGCAGAAGTGGAATCGGCCAATTGCCAGATTCCATCAAATTTGTAGTAAAAGTTCGTCTTTAGTGCCTCTCCCACAAATAGTTTATTTGCATAATCTTTCGTAACTGTTCCGCCGTAAAGTTCAAGAATTTCATTATGATTCTTTGAGAAATTTATGGCAGTATTCCATTTGAAGTCTTTCTTTTGAATATTTACCGTATTTACCGTAACTTCAACACCTCGGTTAAGGAGTTTCCCGACATTGGCTGTAACTGAACCAAATCCAAGAGAAGTAGGAATTGCAACATTTTGTATCAGATCATTTGTTTTTTTATTATATACCTCAATGTCGGCAGTAATCCTGTTTTTGAGAAATCCCATATTCAGTCCCACATTTATCTCAGCACTGTTTTCCCATTTCAGATTGGAGTTTCCAATATTGTTAGGAGCATAACCATAAGCTGCAACGGCATTAAAATCGTATGCTGTCTTTCTCAAAAAAGCCTGAGTGCTGTAAGGAGTTACTACATCATTACCTACTTCACCATAACTAAGACGCACTTTCATATCGGAGAACAAGTTCAGACTTTTTACAAAGGTTTCTTCCCCTGCACGCCAGGCAAGTGCAACAGATGGGAAAAACGCCCATTTATTACCTTCTGCAAGTACAGAGGAACCATCGTAACGTCCTGTTAAAGTCAGAAGATACTTGTCGTTATAGCTATAATTGAACCGCCCCATGTAAGAGAGAATAGATCTTTCGATCAGATTGCTGGTTACGCCATTAATTATTGCTGCAGTATTTAAAGCATACCAATACGAAGTGTATGATAAATTTTCAACTTGCGTTCCCGAAGATTCAAATCTCTCTTTTAATGCACTCTGAGCTACAGTAACATTAAAATCATGTAACCCGGCTTTAATTTTATAGTTCAAGATGTTATCCCAGGTATAGGAGCTGTTAAAATTAATTGTATTACTTGCACTTGGCAATTTATTGAGTCGGCCTTTTGAATCTGCTCCCTGAAAATTCCCCTGACGACTATTGAAAACAGACGCAGATAATGAAGATCTAAAAGACAAACCTTTCAGAGGTGTCAATTCGAGAAAACCATTACCCAAAAAACTGGAGACACGTGTTTCATCCTTATAGTTACTTGCAGCAACCTCTAAAATCGGGTTCTGAACCTGTGTATCTTTTATTCCCATCCAGAAGGCGTATCCGTTAACATCCTTATCATTTGTTTCTGTAGGATTAGTCAAATCCTTATAATACATTGATCCGATTGGCCTTGCGCGATAAGCACTGCGTAAAGTCTCATTTGATCCAAGATTTCGAATACTGTAAGTATAATAGGTAGTGAATCCAACCTTTACTACATTATTCAATTTACTGTCAACGCTCCCCTTTAAACTAAACCTTTCATATCCAGTGTTGAGAAGGTTTCCCTTTTCATTAAGATAACCTGTGGAAAAATAATGTGTCGTATTTTCATTTCCTCCTGATATGGCTATTACATGGCTGGTTAGTGTTGAAGGATCTGTAACCTCGTCAACCCAATTAACGGATTTTCCGGCAGCAGCATTGGCTGCTTCGTTGGTGGTCCAGATTAATTGTGCAATTGGATTTTCAGCTTTTACAACGTCATTGTAAGCGCGATAAAACTCAGGACCTGTCATTAAATCAGGCAGATTAGTTGGCATTTTTAGCCCAACATATCCATCATAAGTTACTTTGGTTTTTCCTTGAGTTCCTTTTTTAGTTGTAATTATAACAACTCCGTTTGCACCACGTGACCCGTAAATGGCAGTAGCAGAAGCATCTTTTAACACGTCCATAGTCTCAATATCGCTTGGATTCAACGTATTTAGTTTTCCTCCCATTACGCCGTCAATAACAATTAGCGGTTCGCTGCTGAAACTGATAGAGTGAACACCGCGAATATCAATCGTATAATCAGAGCCGGGACGTGAGTTAACTTTATTAACATTAACCCCGGCAACTCTACCCTGAAGAGCACTTGTAGGCAGAATCGGATTTGTTCTGACGATATTTTCCGCACGAACAGTTCCCACTGCTCCGGTAACATCTCTCTTCTTGACAACTCCATAACCAATGGCCACAACCTCTTCAAGACCAATTGTTTCTTCAATTAAAACTATGGCGAAATCTGTTTTATTTCCAACCAAAATTTCCTGTGCCCTCATTCCCACAAACGAACAAACCAATGTGCTTTTTTCGGGCACATTCGCCAAAGTAAAAGCACCGTCATTGCCGGTAACAGTTCCGGTTGTTGTTCCTTTCAGCATTAAAGTGGCTCCGGGAATTGCCATTCCCGTTTGATCTGTAACTTTTCCAGTGATTTTTTTCCCTTGTTGCTGGGCAATAACCATCGTAACAGGTTCGCCCTGTTTATGAATGACAATCAATTTGTTATTAATAGTGTAGGTCATACCTGATCCTACAAGAATCTCATCGAGAATCTTATTAATAAATTGATTATCTGCATCAATATCAACACGTTTAGAGAGATCAATCTGGTTGACATTGTAAAAAAACGAGAATTCCGACTGTTTTTCAATACCGGCGAAAATCTCTCCCAAAGACAGGTTCTGCCCCGAAATTTTCAATCTCGTAGTTTGCGAATAAGTTGCAGCTGAAACCTCAAATATCGCAACGAACAGAATTAACGCGATAAGTTTCAAAATTCGAGAAATTTGAGCAAAGTCAACAATTGACTTACAGCTCTGATGAATCAATTTTTTATTCATACTCTTGTAGTATTAAGACAATTATTTAATATTTTTTGATTGATTAATTGTGAAGGCGTATTGTTTTCACGCCAGTTCATCTTCGTTTTTGTCACAGATTAATAAAATTTCTCATAGGCAATAAAATTTGAGATTAAATATTTGATTTATAGTTAATTATAAATTATTAGAAAGACGTTTTCGTGTCTTCCGATGTAAGAGAGGAATTCAAGTTTTTATTAAAATTCACTTGGATAAGTCAAAGAACTTCCTGATTAACCTCCGTTCCATCGAATAAAACAAGTTTGGAACGCGAACCCAAAGGTAAATAAAAAACATTCATATTTTATATTGGTTTGGCAGACTTAAAGGGAAATAAAAATACTTCTGGCTAAACCTGCAATTACGTCAATTATTTTTTTTTAACTTTAAAGATATTTTGGGATACGGTATAAGATTTTGTATGGAAAAAACCTCAAAAAAAAGGGAGAAAAAAATATAAGCTTTCTCTCCCTTTTACAATATTCAATCAAAAAAGATTTAGATCAATATCCGGGATTCTGCTCAATCCGTGGATTAGTGACATCAACTAACCCTTGAGGTATTGGTCGCAAATTATGTATGGCAGATACTAATGATTTGCCTGCAGTTCCATATCCTGTCCATGGATTGTATTTTGAGGCTCGCGTGATCAAAGTGCCTGTGCGTTTGAGATCGTACCAACGCTGGCTCTCACCCATTAATTCTCTTGCAGATTCATCCAGAATCATATCAATGGTAATATTTGCAGGAGTAGCTCTATAGGATACAACATTGGTGATAGGGTCGCCTCCTAATTCGGGATTAGCGGCTCGATTGGGGCTCATGCCTGCATTTGCTGATCCTAATGCACGATCTAGTACTTTATTATAGTAAACATCAGCAGTTCCTAATTTAGCTCCTGATGCACCTTTTACAATAGCTTCTGCCGCCATCAGGTATATTTCAGCAGAACGGAATAATGGATCGTTAAAAGTTGAAAAACCATCATTATAGGAAACTCCTGGTTGGAAAAATTTCCAAAACATTGGTGTAGCCCAAAACATATTATCTACTACACCCTGAGTAGGGGTTATAAGATCGTATCCAACATAATCAATGCAATTTGACACTGTATAATTTTTAGTTCCGCCCGGCACATTTTTACCTCTTTGAGAAGCAAGGGTTACAGGCACATTCCAAGGCATAGTGATAGCAGTTGTATCGCCGATTTTATAGGAAATGCTTATATTTTGAGAAAAAGTGTTGTTTTTTAAGCTGATGGTCTGGGCCACAGTTGCATAACAAACACTATTGAAAGTTCCTTCGTATCGGCTATCAAGCTTAGGGTCAAACAAACGGTAGGCAGCCCAAGTTGGTAAATTCGCACCTCCTTGTAATTTAGAATAAAATTGGGTAGCACCCCCAGCTTGCGCAACACCACTTGGACCTGACAAAAACTGGCTATGCATGTTATTACCGATTAACCCTTTTGCAGGATCAGTATTACCATCCCCATAATAGTAAGCAGGATTTGAATATTGAACGGCAAAAATAACTTCTTTACTAATATTGCAAGTGGCAACAGAAGTGGCCATTGAGGGCTGTATTGCAGTAACATTCTTATTATGTATAGGCCATAAATTATTCCAATTGGCTTCCAATGGATAAAGATTAGAAGCAATAATTTCATCACAAAGTAATAGTGAACTGGTGAAATCTGAGGCAGTCCCACCTAACGAATTGTTGTAATTCCAACCACGGGTTAAGTAAACCTTTGCCAATAAGAATTTTGCAGCACCCTGAGTTACACGACCAACATCTGATTGACTTGCAGGCAATGTTGTTACACATGTGTTAAGATCAGTAATTATCTGTTTATAGACATCCTTTGCGGCAGTTTTTGGTGATGCTAAACTTCCGGAAATTGATTCTTCAAGCGGCATAGAAACATCACCCCATTGCTGAACAGCATAGAACAATGATAATGCGCGTAAAAATTTAGCTTCACAAACCCTGATTGATTTTTTTGTGGCATCCATTCCTACCACAGCCTCGGATCGCGAAATAGCCGCATTACATCTGTTAATTTCACGGTACAATAAATCCCAAAGATTTTGCAAATCACCAATTGAAGAATTAAAACGAATATCATACTGATCAAGAGGATTACCATAATCACCCTGATTAGGTTGTTTATAATAAATGCCTCCCCAACCGCTTGCAGTAAATATATCGGTGCCTTTAAGTGTTAATTGCCTTTGTTGGGTTATATCCCTAAGTAAAGGATAACAAGAAATTACCAATCCTTCATAACCGGTTGGATCTGAATAGTAATTGTCTGTTGTTCTGCTCGCCGGGTTGTATTCATCAAGCCAGGATTGTTTACAGCTAACCTGTAAAAGGCTAAACAATATGAAGAATATTGCTGTTTTTGTGAAATTTTTAAAAATATTCATACATTTAATTTTTTAATAGTTAGAAAGCGATATTAAATCCAAAAGTGTAAGTTATAGATGGTACATCATCCTGATATGCTGCACCGTTATATTCAGGATCGCCTCCATGAAATTTGGTGAAATAGGCGGGATTAATCACTTGAAGATATAAACGAACTCTGTCAATACCCATTTTTTCCAATTTTGCTTTTGGAATATTATAACCAACAGTAATATCAGCAATTCTTAAGAAGCTTGCATCCTCATAATAAATGGCATCCCTGAAATTTGTTGATTTAATACCCAGCCCATACATTTCATTCGAAGGGTTATTCTTAGTCCAATAATCCAATACCAGACGTCCGCCACCGCCAGCGTCAGAAACGTAACCACTTAAAAAACCATTTTTATACATAACACCATTACGATAGTACATTACAACTGATAAATCATAATTTTTGAAGCTAACACGATTGGTCATACCAATAGTATAATTTGGTAATTGCGTTCCTATAATAACACGATCATCTTGTCCAACAATACCTGACGTTATTTTCCCATCGTTATTCTGATCAACAATACGAACCGACCCTGGAACAGCACCATAACTTTTTGCTAAAACGCTATCCTTTAATTGCCAGATACCATTTGCCTGAAAATATAGAAAGCTTTTTAATGGTTGTCCAACAGCCAGAATATTCTCCGGATTTGTAGAACCACTCCATCCGAATAATGCACCATTTGGTAACGCTTCAAGTTTATTTATATTCTTGGCAAAATTTATTGAACTTGTCCAGTTTACACTTGGTGTCGCAATATTTATCGTATTCAAAAGTATTTCAACCCCTTTATTTGACACCCTGCCCACATTGGCAGTAATTGTATTAAAACCGGAAGTAGTTGGTATCGATTCTTTCATGATCAAATCCTTCGTAGTTCTGTCATAAACTTCAATTGCAGCGGTTACTCTGTTCTTAAACAAACCAATGTTCAACCCGAGGTTTAATTCTTGGCTTCTCTCCCAACCTAAGTTTTTGTTGCCAAGATTATTTGGAGCAAAACCAATACCTGCCGCCGATCCAAATCCATAGTTGGTAGTAAGAAGTGTAGCCGAAGTCGAATAAGGTGCAACTACTGAATTACCAACCTGACCATAACTGACACGTAATTTCAAATCTGAGATTGCCTTTATTCTTTTAATAAAATTCTCTTCTGCTAAACGCCATGCAAAGGCACCAGAAGGGAAAAAAGCCCATTTATGACCTTCAGCTAATTGAGAGGCACCATCATAACGACCTGTAACAGTGAAAATATATTTGTCATTGAAAGTATAGTTCAATCTACCCATATACGAACTGAGTGTTCTTTGAAAGAATCCACTTTGAACATTAGGAGGTGTAGTAGCCGAAGCCAAATTATACCAATATGAAACATACGGCAAACCAGTAGCAGAAATAACGTTCATTTCAGTCGTTGATTTAAAAGCACTCTGTAATGCCGTTGCAATCAACTTATTTTTTCCTTTTTGGTAATTATAAGTCAGCTGATTATCAAAAGTATAATTAATAAAATAATCGTTTTCTACTGATGCTCTGGTATTAGCACCAAGATTTACAGACTTTGAATATTTACCTCTGTATTCATCTTGTTTGGCTAACTGATAAGAAGCAGAAATAGATGATTTAAAGACTAAACCTTTAAGCAGGTTAACTTCAGCATAAGCATTCCCCATTTGACTTGACACATTTCTTGTCCATGTATAGTTTGACCTGCTTGATGCCTCCAGCATTGGATTCATTGTATCATTTCTACCCATTTTAACAGCATATCCATCAACAGGACCAATAGCAGCATCACCGCCTACGGTCGCGTCAACAAGGTCGGCGTAATAAATTGTTGTTGTTGGCCTGCTGCGATAGACCGTTCTAAGTACTTCAAGAGAACCGGTAGGATTAGATGAAAAATTCTCATATACTGTTAAACCAACCTTTAAAAATTTAGTAATTTTAGAATCAATTGAAGCATTTAAATTGTATTTCCTATAGAAAGTTAGAGGAATCATACCAACATCGTTAATATATCCGGCAGAAATACGATAAGTAGTTCCGCTATTACCGCCCGAAATTGCAAGAGTAGCACCTGCATTAATGCCAGGCTGGGTTAACAATCGAGCCATATCGGTGGATTTACCACTATTTATTATGCTCATCTCATTCACATTAAAAGTATTAGCCTCTGTGATGGTTGAACCATTCAACTGAGCATCTTCAATGGTTGACTTGTAAAACTCCTGAGCATTTTGCATCCTTGGAAGGTGAGCCGGTGTTTTTATCCCAAAATAACTATCTAACGTGACTCTGGGTTTGCCTGCAAGTCCTCTCTTTGAAGTAATAATAATTACTCCGTTAGCCCCTCGTGAACCATAAATAGCTGTGGAAGAAGCATCTTTTAAAATGTCTATAGCTTCAATATCAGCAGGGTTAATATCCTGTAATTTGCCACCTATAACACCATCAATTACTACTAAAGGTTCAGTAACTTGAGATTGCGGACTACTTGTTGTCAGTGTAAGATTTCGTGCCCCATCTGCATTTGGATTTTCAGTAATTGTATTTTCTCCACGAATAGCGATTGACCAAAAAGCACCTGGCTTATTGCTTAATTTAGTAACTAATACCCCGGGAACTTGTCCTTGTAGTGCCTGAGTAGGGCTTGAAGGATTGCCTCTTACAATTTCTGCAGCTTTAATTGAACCAACAGCACCGGTGAGGTATTTCCTTTTTACCGATCCGTAACCAATTACTGCAATCTCCTCAAGACCAATCGCTTCTTCAGTTAAAACTATAGCAAAATCAGTTTTATTTCCAACTAAAATTTCCTGTGCTCTCATTCCGACAAACGAACAAACCAGCGTACTTTTTTCCGGGACATTCATCAAAGTAAAAGCACCGTCATTGCCGGTAACAGTTCCTGTTGTAGTTCCTTTCAAAATTAAAGTGGCTCCGGGAATTGCCACTCCCGATTGATCAGTAACTTTTCCTGTGATTTTTTTCCCTTGTTGCTGGGCCATCGCCATTGTAACAGGTTCACCCTGTTTATGAATGACAATCAATTTGTTATTGATGGTGTAGGTCATGCCTGTCCCTGCAAGAATCTCATCGAGAATCTTATTTACAAATTGGTTATCTGCATTAATATCAACGCGTTTTGAGAGATCTATCTGGTTCACATTGTAAAAAAACGAGAATTCAGACTGTTTTTCAATACCGGCAAAAATCTCGCCCAAAGATAGGTTCTGCCCCGAAATTTTTAATCTCGTAGTTTGCGAATAGGTTGTAGCCGAAACCTGTAAAATCGCAACGAACAGAATTAACGTAATTAGTTTCATAATTCGAAAAATTTGAGCAAAGTCAACAAATGACTTACCGCTCTGGTGAATCAAGTTTTTATTCATACTTTTGTTGTGTAAAGACAATTAATTAATATTTATTGATTGATTGTGAAGGCGGATTGTTGTGGCGACAATTCGTCTTCGTTTTTTGTTACAGATTAATAAAATTCATCATAGGCAATAAAATTTGAGATTAATTATTTGATTTATAGTTAATTTTGAATTCTCTGAACGTGGTTTTTGTATAATTTATCGGGGTAGTCAGTTTTAAAGCATCGAGTACCTGCCATACGGTTTCCTGATTTTTGAATCTTCCGGTGTAAGAAAAGGATTCAAGTTTTTTACCAGACCAAAGGAGTTTTACGTCATACCACCGTTCAAGTCGTTGAACTAATTCAGGAAAAGGAATATTCCTAAAAATAAATTCGCCCTCTTTCCATGCCAATTCCGATTCAACGTCAGTAATAGATTGACTAAATGTATTTTGTGAACGATTTAGTCTGAATTTTTCGCCTGGTAATATTTTAAACTCCTGCTTCGAATTCTTAATACTCAGATAAACTTCTCCTTCGGCCAATGTTGTTGTCGAAAACGCATCGTTTTGATATGTACATACATTGAATTGAGTACCTGTAGCTTTAACTTCAAAATCAGCAGTTTTCACAATAAACGGATGTTCGATATCTGATTTAACCTTGAAGAATCCTTCACCTGTAAGACTTACTTGCCGGACTCCCGACACAAATTCATTCGCATAAGTCAAAGTGCTCCCTGAATTGAGGTTAACCTCTGTCCCATCGAATAAAACAAGTTTCGAACGTGACCCCAGAGGGACAGAAAAAACATTCACATTTTGAATAGTTTCAGCAGATTTAAAGGGAAATAAAATACTTCCTACAAAACCTACGATAAAAACAGCTGCAACGGCAGCTACACTGTTTATCAGCCTTATTCGGGCTTTTCTGCTTTTCTCAAGTTGATTTTTGTAAAAGAAAATCAATTTTTGTACTGATTTGGGATCCTTATGACTTGCTATATCCCACAAATCTTTAATCTGCAAATACTCCTGCCTGTTTTTTGTAGAGCTGTCTGTCCATCCCAACAACTCTATAATTTCACTTTCGGAGCAATGGCCGTTTATATACCGGGCTATCAAGTTTTGTATTTCGAACTCTTCTATCATTAACTATTGTTTCTTTCGCTTTAACTCTACTAAAACAATTTTATGTGGAAAATTACGTCAATTATTTTTTGGTTTTTTTAAGATATTTTGGGAAATAATATAAATGCCTGTTTTTCTTGTATATACAACACAAAAATGCAAAGAGGCGATAAAGTCTTATTGGTGTCCTATTGGTTAAAACCCAAAAACAGAAACACTAAAAATGCAATCAACAATATTGCAAGGCACAAAACAATTCTTACTATTTTTACATACTTTTTCAATTATTCCTAAAACAGACACAATTTTATCAGTTTATAATGATTCAAAAAACGAAATAATAACCCGAAAATCAGGTAGCCATGAAAATAATTAAGATCGTAAAAGCAACGTATGTAGAAGGTTATAAAGTCAAAATAGAGTTTAGCGATAGTACAGTCCAAATAGTCGATTTTGGAACATTCCTTGACAAAAACCCACATCCGGTACACGATAAATATCGGGACATTAAATTGTTTAAACAATTTAAAATAGAAGCCGGAAATATCGTATGGGGCAAAAATTGGGATTTGATTTTTCCAGTCGATCAGCTCTATAAAGGCAAAATAAAAGCTTAAAATAGTGCTGAACTGCTTTAAACAATCGAAAAGACCACAATTTGAGCTGGCACATCTGCAATAAAACTTTAAAGCTAAGATAGGATTTTCATTGCGGCTAAGAATTTGCCACAGTTTCTGACGTCTTTACAATCCTCTTGTTAGTTCCTCAGGATAACCAATATCTGTCAGGAAAAGACCTTTAGCAGGAACACTTGCACCGGCGGCACATCTATCCTTTGCTTCAATAATTTTGCAGAAATCTTCAACGGTTAGTTTTCCAAACCCAACTTCCAAAAGTGTTCCGACAATTGCTCTGACCATATTGCGCAAAAAACGGTCTGCTCTGATGGTGAAAACTAACCTGTTTCCCTCATCAATCCATTCAGCCAGATCAACTTTACAATTGTTTGTTTTGACATCCGTTCCAAGCCTGCTAAAACTTGTAAAGTCTTCATAAATAAATAATTTCCGGGCTGCATCATTCATTTTGGCCAAATCGGGAATCCGTGCCTCCTTTGAGGCATAAAGCCAGAAAAACGGATCTTTGGTTTTTATAAGAAAATATTTGTAGGTGCGATAAAGGGCATCAAAACGGGCATGTGCTTCGGATGATACTTTATAAATTCGCTGAACTGCAATATTATATGGAAGGAGGCAATTCAAATTATGAATGATTTTTTCGTAATCAAGACACTGATTAACAGTATCGAAATGCGCCACATAATACGAGGCATGAACTCCAGCATCGGTACGACCTGCTCCGGTTACAGCAACAGTTTCACGAGCAACAATTGACAAAGCTTTTTCGACTGTTTCCTGTACTGAAATCCCATTAGGTTGTATTTGCCAGCCGTGATAGGCTGTGCCATCGTAAGAGAGTTGAACAAAATATCGTTGCATAATTAATGGTTAATGTATTAATGGTTAATGTATTAATGGTTAATTAGTAATTGCTTCGTTGTTTTATGGTGCATAACTATATCGTATTAAATACTAAAAATTGCAAATAAAGTCATAATGGCACAAATATATAGGTTGCCTTCGCGTTTTGTTCATATTTCCACAGTTCCGTAAACTTCGCCGTGGGTTAATCAAATCCAAACACAATTATAGAACTGTTTTTATGATCTTCATTAGTGATAACATCACTTCGAGCGAGACTATCACTACCTGAGCTTTTTCAATGTGTTATCTGTTTTGAAGTTGGATTCCAAAATCATGGAACTACGTGGTTTAAGTTTTTTTCAGCAAACCCTTACTAATGTCTCCCTTTCCCCTCCTTTATTTTTTGTCGTATTTCAAGCGATTCATCCGAAAGGAGAAAATCACGGGTTGATTCAGGCAAAAAATCAATAACATCTTCCAACTTATCGGATTTTATCGCATCCCGAACTTTCGACGCACTTATATAATTGGGCGAATTGTCAGATCCCAAACCAATGGCCTTTCTGGTAACTTCAATAATTTCAACACCATAAGAAGGCAGGATTGTTTTCATTGCCATATTATACGCAGCTGTGATTTTACAAAAAACTTCCGTTCCGACATAACGGCGTTTTATACTTAAAACAGGAACTACATAGTTTGCAAAAATTTGCACGTCAAGTTCAGCCTGTTTCTGCATAACATCGTTAACAGTTTCGTTCTTTAGAAAATAAGCAGGGAATATGGTTCCGGAGACAATATACATACCTCCACGAACCATAACAACATTTTTTAAATGTGTGATTCCTTTGCGGATCAATTCCCACCTTGCCAAAAATGGAAATGACGAAAGATCTTCCTCTACAACAAACAGATATACAAGTTCATTTTCGGAAGCTGCCTTCTCAATCAGGAATAAATGTCCATTAGTAAAAGGATTGCAATTCATTACAATTGCTGCTATAGAAGCTGTCTTAACAGGTACAATCAATGTTTTGAGATAATCCTGATAGGTAAATACCGACTCGAAACCAAATTCAAGTACTGCAAACAACGGCTCGGCAGTAGCAATTAAGGTGTATCCCAAACCACAAAACCTTATTGAATTTTCGGGGCGAGTAAAAACAAAAGTGTGCTTATATATTTTCAAAAGCTTCTCTGTCATATATGTGACAATCAAAGCAAAAGCAGTAGTATCGCGAAATTTGGGAGCTACTGCCACATACTTCAAAATTCGTTCTTTGTGTGAACCTGTTCCAACCAATTCACCTTTAAGGTTATACACTATCATTGTACATTCAACCTCCGATGGATCAAATGCAAAACCAAGGCCTAAAAGA
>CAILKW010000325.1 GCA_903834845.1 uncultured Bacteroidia bacterium
CCGCACTATCGAAAATATTATGATCGGCGAAGTATGGGTTTGCTCAGGACAATCGAATATGGAGTGGAAAGTATCGAAAACAAAAAACGCCGAAGCTGAGATGGCAGCTGCCAATTATCCGGATATAAGGCTTTTCACTGTAAAGAAAAGGGTATCAAAAGAACCACAGGAAAATCTTGATGAGGGCGAATGGTGGTTATGTACACCTCAATCTATTCCTGATTTTTCAGCAGTAGGTTATTTCTTTGGTCGCAATCTTTACGAACATTTAAAAGTTCCTATAGGGTTGATCCATACCTCTTGGGGGGGAACAGTTGCCGAAACATGGACGAGTGCGGAAACCATAGTTACCGATCCTGACCTTTCGGAAATGCTTGCAAAACTTAAAAATGTTGATATGAATGCGACAAAAGTCGGACCTAATAACTACCCTACATTGCTTTACAACGGAATGTTAAATCCGATAATCCCTTATGGAATCAGGGGCGCAATTTGGTATCAGGGAGAATCAAATGCTTCACGTGCACAGCAATACAAACGGGTTTTTCCAAACATGATAAAAGACTGGAGAACAAAATGGAATCAGGGCAATTTTCCTTTCTTATTTGTTCAGCTTGCCAATTTCCAAAAACCGGTTTCTGAACCTTCAGAGAGCGATTGGGCAGAATTGCGCGAAGCTCAGACGCAAACCTTGAAGTTCGAAAACACAGGAATGGCTACCATTATTGATGCAGGTGAAGCAGATAATATTCACCCCGCAGATAAACAGGTTGTTGGCTATCGGTTGTCATTGGCTGCACGGAAAGTAGCTTATGGCGAAACCCTTGTTTACACTGGGCCGACATATAAAGATATAAAAATTGATAAAAAAAACATCTTCATTACATTCGACAACGTTGGTAAAGGACTAAAAGTGAACAACAAGTATGGATATATCAATGGCTTTACCATTGCTGCTAAGGATGGGAATTTTAAATGGGGCAGAGCAAAAGTTGTAAACGAGAATACCGTAATGGTAACGAGTGATGAAGTAGAGAATCCTGCCGAAGTAAGGTATGGTTGGGCAAATAATCCCGACGATCTGAACCTTTATAATATTGAAGGTTTGCCTGCAAATCCTTTCAGAACAGATTCAAGACCAGGGAAAACGAAATAGGGAAGACAAATTCCTAAGTAATAAGGCGGCCATCACAGACCGCCTTATTTTTTTATCTGACATGAATATTACCATACAAAAAAACACAATATGATCAAATGTAAGAACAAAAACTATCTTTGCAACCAAAATAAAATAGCAAATGGTTAAACTTGATATTACGATAACAGGCGATTTGGGAAGTGGTAAAAGCAGTGTCGCTAAAGAATTATGCAAAATGCTTAACTACAAATATTTTTATACCGGAGGTATTCAACGACAAATCGGTAAAGAAAATGGAATGAACACTTTGGAGCTAAATTATTTTTCTGAAATAAATCATGATATTGATAAATTTATTGATGATCAGGTAATTAAAATTAATGACGAACAGGATTCGTATGTCATAGACTCAAGAATGGCATGGCACTTTATTCATAAGTCATTTAAAATTTATCTTACTGTTAACCCAATTGTTGCGGCCCGAAGAGTAATTTCTGATAATCATCGCGACAGCGAACCTGTAGTTGAGGATATAAATGAAAAATCGCTAAATCTTCTTGAGCGAAGAGCTGCCGAAGATAAAAGATTTAAGTTGAAATATGGCGTTGATTGCAGTGACTTAAACAATTTTGATGTGGTGATTGATACCTCCGGTTCAACTATTGAAGAAATTTCAAAATTGATATTCAAACTATTTACTGAGTTTTCAAATGGAGCAACAATAAATAAATTTTGGGTTTTTGAAGAATCTTAAAACGGTTTAAGGCAAAATGAGCCAATATTATAATTAAAATGTAAAAATAAAAATAATGCAAGGTAAAAATAAAAGAAGGCTATTTTTTGTTGGTACTGTACTAAAATTACAACTATAAAAATAGCCTCAATTCAAGTAATTTTATATAGCGCAAAAAAGAAAATTTTTAGCGAATTCAACAAAACCTGCAATTTCACTCTAATAGAAACGGCCATAATCTGCCTGCCATCATTGCCTCTTCCCATACTTTAAAAGGCTTCCCGGAAATAGAAATCCCATACTCTTCAACAGCCTGAGCAAAGCTGACACCTTTTCTGAATAACCAATATAAATGGCTATCGAACAAATGGCCAGGAGTAATTTTTCGATTTAGGGTAACCGCCAGATCAAACAGATCTTTTTTAACCATTGCTTCAGAAATCGCAACATTTTTATCTTTATGCAATAATGGTTCATGATTTTGCAGTTTATTTAGAACCCTATAAAAAAGACGGTAATTCTCGAATTGAATTTTATAAGAGTGTGCTTTCCCGGTAAGTTTTCGCGTAAAATTGAAACGAACATAATCGGGCTTTACCACAAAATGACCTCCTGTTAAAGAAAGTGCTTCAACCATAGTTAACCCATAATTATAGAGCAAAAACAGAATAATGCGCTGGCGATCAGTCTCACCCCTGCCCATCAATAGCCGGATTTCCTCCGGCGAAAAAAATTTTTCCATAAAAATAATTTTCCTTATAATGATACTTTGTATTTACAATGCAGAAATAACCAACACTAAAGTACAACGTAATGCCATTAATAACAAATTGAACTAATTACTAAATGATACCAAAGCTCAGAGATTGAACTTTCAACTACATTTTCACTGCAAATATATTCATTTCTTTAATTTCTCAAAACTTTAACAAATAACTTTTAATTTTTTGTTTGAAGAAATTAGTATTCTATTTCACCAACGAATACAACAGACTGATTTCCTGTGCCCATAAATTGTCATCCGGAGTTTCGAGAATGATTGGCATATTATCGAAATGATTATCATTCATTAACACTTCAAAAGTTTCCATTCCTATAAAACCTTGTCCGATATTGTGATGTCTGTCAACACGTGTGGCCAATTCTTTTTTTGAATCGTTAAGATGAATTGCCTTCAGGTAATGCCACCCGATTATCTCGCTGAATTTGGCAAAAGTCTGATTGAATACATCTTTACTTCTTAAGTCATAACCAGCCGTAAATGTATGACATGTATCAATACAAACTCCAACTCGTGTTTTATCTTCAACCTGACTTATGATTTCAGCTATTTGTTCAAAAGTATAACCCATATTAGTCCCCTGACCTGCTGTATTTTCGATTACTGCGGTTACACCGTTTGTTCTTTCAAGCGCAATATTGATAGATCCTGCAATTCGTGACAAACACTCTGAAGGTGAAATAATATTGAGATGGCTTCCCGGATGGAAGTTCAGCATTTTTAATCCAAGTTGCTCACAACGTTCCATCTCATCAACAAAAGCATTCCTTGATTTGGTGAGTCCCTCCACTTCAGGGTGGCCAAGATTGATTAGATATCCATCGTGTGGAAGAATCATCTCTGAATGAAACCCATTGTCGGAACAGTTCTTTTTAAAAGCCTCAATACTTTTTGATGTCAACGGGGAGGCATTCCATTGTTTTTGATTCTTAGTAAACAGTGCGAAGGCTTTTGCTCCTATCTCTTTAGCATTCAAAGGGGCATTTTCAACACCTCCACCTGCACTTACATGCGCACCTATATATTTCATTTGCAATTTATTAACATTCAAATATGACATTTAAACTTTAATAATCAGATTGGTCTGAAAAATCATACAAATATGCTGAATAAAAATGATTGGAAAACGAAAACTACCTTAAGTTTTATTTTAATTGCAATATTTTTTTTAAATTAGCACCTGAAATTTTAATCATTAAAATAAAGTTCCATTATGAATAAAAAATGGTTTCTCTTAGTCGGTATTTTTCTGTTTTGGATTGTTTATACCTCGTTTGCTCAAGAGGATAGACGAGTATCTGATGTTCCTAAAATAAAAACCGGATGGAACTTCGGAGCTATTCCTGCAATCACTTTCGATACCGATCAGGGATTTCAATATGGAGCAGCCGTAAATTTCTATAATTTCGGCGATGGAAGTACATTTCCTAAATACAAACACTCACTTTATTTAGAGATTTCGAGATTTACAAAAGGAAGCGGTATCTATCGTTTTTATTATGATTCAGAATCACTTATTCCTGGTATTCAGGTAACAACAGATTTAAGTTATCTGCCCGATCAAGCTTACGATTTCTACGGTTTTAACGGATATGAATCTGTACTGAATAAAAATTGGGACGATCAAAAATCTCAGGAATACAAATCAAGGATGTTTTATAAATTCCAACAAAAGCTTTTCCGTTTTAAAACCGATTTACAAGGGAAATTTTCTGAATCGAAATTGGGCTGGGTTGCAGGGATTAATCTCCTAAATTTTAGTACGACCTCTGTGGATATTAATAAACTAAACAAAGGGAAGGATGAAACAGATAAATTACCTTCAATAGCTTTACAACCTGGTCTTTACGAAAAATACATACAATGGGGATTGATTAACCGGGAAGATGCCGATGGAGGCTTTATTCCTGAGATAAAGGGTGGTATTGTTTACGATTCTCGCGACAACAAACCGAATCCAATGAAAGGAATATGGACTGAAGCTGTTATTGCTTTTGTTCCTGAATTTCTGGGTGCCAAGAGTGGGTTTTCGAAAATTTCTTTCACACACCGTCAGTATTTTACTCTTATTAAGGAAGATCTTTCTTTTGCATGTCGTTTTGGCTGGCAGCAAACTATTGGCGGACATGTTCCTTTTTATTACCAGCCGCAGATAATCTCTTCTGTATTGACAGGAGCATCTTCTTCGGGACTTGGTGGTGCCAAAAATCTCCGTGGGGTCAGACGAAACAGAATAGTTGGTGATGGTTTTATTCTTGGTAACATCGAACTAAGATGGAAGTTCGTAAGGATGAAACTGTTAAATCAGAATTTCTACTGTGGCATAAACAGCTTTGTTGATTTTGGGCAGGTGGTGAAAAAAATTGATACCGGTAACTTAAATATATCTCAAAATATAGTTATTACTGACTATTTTAATAAGGGAGCAGAAAAACTTCATTCAAGTTTTGGAGCAGGTTTTCGAGTGGTCATGAATTATAATTTTGTTGTTGCACTCGACTATGGAATAGCCGCAAACAAACAAGACGGAGATTCAGGAATTTACATAGGATTAAACTATCTTTTTTAATAAATTATTATGAGAACAGCTATTATTGCAGGTGCAACTGGTCTTATTGGC
>CAILKW010000326.1 GCA_903834845.1 uncultured Bacteroidia bacterium
ACAACGTAATCCTTACCCTCAATAAATACTTTGCCAACTTCACGACATGCAGCCTCGGATCCAAGTTTTACATAGTCATCATATTTAATTACCTCGGCACGAATAAACCCTTTTTCAAAATCGGTATGGATTATTCCTGCAGCTTTAGGAGCTTTTATTCCTTTAACAAAAGTCCATGCACGGCTTTCGTCTGCTCCGGTTGTAAAATAGGTTTGAAGGTTAAGCAATTTGTAAGCCGAATGAATCAATTTATTAACTCCGGGTTCATCCAGACCAAGATCTTCAAGGAATAATTGCTTCTCTTCGTAACTTTCCAAATCAGATATATCCGCTTCTGTTGCTGCGGCAATAACTAATATCTCAGCATTTTCATCAGCAATTGCACTCTTAAGCTGCTGTGAAAATTTATTTCCTTTGGCTGCCGATGCCTCATCCACATTACATACATACAAAACCGGTTTTTTTGTAAGTAAAAAAAAGTCATGGATTAGAGCCTCCTCATCTTCATGCAATATTAGAGTTCTGGCACTTTTCCCGGTTATCAAAACAGATTTCAGTCTTTCGGCTATCGCAACTGTTTTTTGAGCCAATTTGTCGTTTCCTACTTTTGCCTGTTTTTGCAATTTTGCAATCCTGCTTTCAACAGTTTCAAGATCTTTTAATTGCAATTCAATATCTATAACCTCTTTATCTCTAACCGGATTTATGGAACCGTCAACATGAATAATATTGTCGTTCTCGAAACACCTGATAACATGAATAATTGCATCAACTTCGCGAATATTGGCCAAAAATTGATTTCCAAGGCCTTCACCTTTACTTGCCCCTTTTACCAAACCTGCAATATCAACGATTTCAACGGTTGTAGGAACAACCCGCTTTGGTTTATCAATTTCGGCTAATTTAATTAGTCTTTTATCAGGAACGGTAATCACACCAACATTAGGTTCAATGGTGCAAAAAGGAAAGTTTGCAGCCTGTGCTTTTGCGTTCGACAAGCAATTAAAAAGGGTCGATTTTCCAACATTGGGAAGTCCGACTATTCCACATTGTAAAGCCATTATGAATATTGTTTATTTTTGTCTGCAAAATTACTAATTTCGCAGTGAATATTGAGGGTAGTTTAATTTAAGGTTTATTTTTACAACTTAATGACAGGCAAATTATATCTTTCACTGAAAACATTAAACAGTTATTTTTTTTAATAATTATCATCAGGATGAAAAAGCTTAATTTAACAATATTTTTTATTAATATATTTATATTCATTGCATCTGCTCAGGATCGGATCATAAAAACAACCAAAGATACCATTTGTTGTTTGGTTAAAGAGATTGGCGATGAAGAAGTTAAATATACGCAAAAGGATTTTCGGAGTGATCTTATTTTCGGTATTGACAAAAATAAAGTAAGTCGTATTATATTCAGCAACGGAAAAGAACTTGTAATTAAGGATTCGATGTACGATCCTTCACAATACGATTCTCAGCATAAAAATGCTTTGAAAGTGGGTTTTTTGTCACCATTATTTGGTGCAACTAATTTTTCATACGAACACAGTCTTCGTCCTGGCAGCAGCATTGAAGCAACTTTAGGGATAATTGGCTTGGGAATCGATGTTACCGACTATACTTCAGGTGGCGTTTACGTGAAATTTGGCTACAAATTTTTGAAAAGTCCAGATTTTTATCTGAAAGGTATGAGATATGC
>CAILKW010000327.1 GCA_903834845.1 uncultured Bacteroidia bacterium
CACCATAAAACCCCTCAACCGCGAAAAAAATCTTGCTCAAAACAGGTCGTTGCGACTTAAAAGCCAGTTTCACATGGTCTTGCTGGCTGATATCGGCACCTTGCTGCGAACGGGCGGCCGGAGGTTCGATAATTTGCATAAATCCCTGAGATGTAACAAATACAAATTCGTATGAAAAGGAGGAACTGCTGTACAGGCCTGACAGTTTGGTGCGGATTGCTGCAGTGTCGGATGTATTTGCTGCAGCAAAGGCCGCAGTCGAAGCCATGTCCGTATTGAGCAAATCGAATGATGATTTCAGCCCGGCAACAACCGTGTCTATCGCAGGAGGAAATGTCGGTTCTGTTTTGTTCTCATTGCAGGATGCCAGACTAAAAGCTAAAAAAACTGATAGGATAATTTCTGTTGTTTTCATTTATTTTCCGATGAACTTTTGCTCAAATTGCTGTCTCTGGTTTATGATGTGAATTGAGGTTATCGAAATGCAAATTTACTTCATGTACAGCTTTTAAACAAGGGAAATACTTAATAATATTTTATATTTTTGTAATCGAAAAATACTTTTTAATATGGCAGAAAATCTTAATGACGTAGCCAACGATATTCTTGATAAGGCACAGTTGGCAGCCGCAGAGTTCCATCAGTTTAATCAGGAACAAACAGATAGAATTGTTGAAGCCGTTTTCAAAGCTGGCTTTAGTAACCGTGTGAAACTCGCTAAAATGGCACATGAGGAGACAGGCATGGGAGTTTGGGAACATAAAGTAATCAAAAATGTATTGGCAACCCAACTTGTTTACGAAAGCATCAGGAATGAGAAAACCGTTGGTGTTATTTCTTATGATTCGCGCACGGGGATTTCGGAAATTGCCCAGCCGCTTGGCCCTATCCTCGCAGTGATACCTGTTACAAATCCCACTTCAACAGTGATGTTCAAAATCCTGATATGTTTGAAATCACGAAACCCCATTATTATCAGCTCGCACCGTGGAGCAGCGAAATCTTGTGCCGAAGCTGTAAGGATATGCTATGAGGCAGCACTTGAGGCGGGAGCCCCCGAAGATTGTATTCAGATGATCTCATCGGGAAGCAGGGAATTTACACAGATCATGATGGCGCATCCCAAAATTGCTTTGATCCTCGCTACCGGAGGAACCGGACTGGTAAAAGCAGCATATAGTTCCGGAAATCCGGCTATCGGAGTAGGCCCCGGAAATGTTCCCGTTTTCATTGACGAAAGTGCAGACCTGCCGTTTGCAGTCAGCAACATTATCTCATCAAAGACATTTGACAATGGAACTATCTGTGCCAGTGAACAAGCTATTGTGATGGTTGAATCAATTGAACAGGCATTAAAAGCGGAGTTTGAGAAACAGAATTGCTATTTCCTCAGCAGCGAAGAGATTAAAAAATTAGAGGCAGTAGCTATTGTTCCTGAAACAAATAGTATGAGCCCGTTTATCGTAGGGAAGGGAGTTTCGGCAATTGCTGAGAAAGCCGGGATTACCGTTCCCGAAGGGACCAAAATTCTAATAGCAAAGCTCAATGGAGTAGGATTTGAATATCCGCTCTCGGTAGAAGTCCTCGCACCGATTTTGGCCTTCTACAGTGCAAAAGACTATCGTTCAGCAATTAATATTTGTATAGACCTAAACTATCTTGGTGGTATTGGCCATAGTGCCTGTATTTATGCCAACGATGAGAAGCGCATTATGGAATATGCCGAGTTGCTTAATGCAGGTCGGGTTGTAGTAAATACACCTACCTCACAGGGCGCAGTAGGATATTTTTATAATCACCTTGCCCCATCATTCACTTTGGGTTGCGGCACAGGAGGGAAAAATATCACTACTGAAAATATCACTGCAAAAAATCTTATAAACGTACAGAGGGTCACACGCAGGAAACCAAACGAAATGTGGTTCAGTTTTAATCAAGCCGATTATTTTGATGAGTCAATTCCTGTTGATGACATAATGAAAAATTACTATAAAAATCATTAATACAAAAACCATGTTAACAATCAATTATAATAATGAAGAGAAGGTTTTAACCTTGACTTTTACCGGAAGAATAGATACTCTTGCTGTTGGTAAGCTAAGTGAAATAATGGCAGCTGAACCAGCCTTAAAAGATCTGAAACCTGAAGATAAAATCGTTTTTGATCTTGGAGAAGTTGATTACATCGCATCATCTTTTATTCGTATTTGTGTCAATCAGGCAAAGCAGGTTGGTTCTGGCAGGTTTTCAATAACTAATAGTCAACCATTTATAAAGAAAACATTTAAGATTTCAGGACTTGACGAAATATTAAATGTCACTTAATTCCGATAGCTTTTAATTGTTTCAGACAAGGGCCAAAGTAATCCGGAATATGCTTTCAATTTTTCTGCATAATTACGTTCTTCTATAATCCATTACAATCCGTGAAAAAAATCATTTTTTTCTTAATTCACTTGATTTACAGGTATCAATTAAAGGCAAATGTTGGATTTTTATTAGTTGGGATACTTATTTTTGGATGTAAAAGGGAGGGCTTTGAAAGTTCTCAATCAACCCTCAAAATTGGGGTAATGCTCCCTTATTCAGGCGAAGATGCCAGTAATTGGGACAACGCCCTCGACTGGGCAGTCGAAAATATCAACCTTTCGGGTGGGGTCGCAGGAAGCCGTATCGAACTGGTAAAACACGATATCGCCAAAGGGGACATTAATGTTATTGCAGATCAATTGATTGCAGACGATGGGATCAAAGCTGTGATTGGCCCTCTGTCCTCTTCACAAGTGTTCGAAGTAGCCCCTAAGTTTATCACCGGAAAGAAAGTGCTCATTGCACCTGTCGCCACTGCTTCAAGTATTTCGAGGGCTTTTGCAGGATACGACTATTTTTGGCGGCTCACCGAACCCGATATTTCACAGGCCAAAACGCTGTTGCTCCTGGCGCAGAAAGGTGGTGCCAGAAAAGTAGCGTTGATCACCGAAGAATCGGAATATGGGGCATCTTTCGAAGATTGGTTCGGCTATTTTGCGACAGAGCTCGGTTTGGTGGTGAGCAATATCAAGGTCATCAATCCGGGCGACCTGCCGGCCTGCCAAACTTCATGGGACGAAACGATCAAGACCTCTCCCGATGCTGTAATTGCGGCAATCAATTCGCCAAGCCAAAATGCCGAGATTGCAAAAGCCTATCGGTCAAACGGTCAGCAATCGCGCCTGCTCTTCTGCGATGCAGCTTGTTTTCCCTCACTGATACAGTTGCTTGGCCCTTTGGCCGAAAACCTCGAAGGGACAACAATTTCGTCCGATCCCTCATCTGGTTTTGACATCTCCTATCAGGTCAGGTACAAGGAATACCCGGGAGGCTTCCTTGCCAACTTATACGATGCCGTTATGCTGATCGCTCTCTCTCTTGAATCCTCGAAGGGGGAAGGTGGCGAAGCACTGGCATCTGCATTAAAGAAAGTCGTTTCAGGAAAGGAAGGCAAATCGGGTTGGCACCGCGACGAGCTGGCAAATGCCATCAAGCAAATCAAAAGCGGCATCTATCCCGACATCAAAGGTGCAAGCGGCGAACTGAATTTCGACGAATTGTATTATACAGACGTAAGTTCTTCAAATTATGGACATTGGCGTGTCGATGCCGGACAATTTGTGGTTACCGATTTTTACACCTCAGATGGCAGCGGGCGGATCAGCTCCACTTCGGCAGCTTACCGGGTTATTTCGGAAAAAAAACAACAATTCACAACTACGGGGACATGGCCCGTCCTGCAACCAAAAAGTAACCTGTACGCTTTCCTGATGGCCACATCCGAAGGGTGGAGCAATTACCGCCACCAGTCGGACGTGCTAAAAACCTATCAACTGCTTAAATCAAAAGGTGTTGACGATGACCATATCATTTTGGTCCTTGCCGACGACCTGGCAACATCTTCATCCAACAATAAGCCAGGTGTTGTGGTCAACGATCCAAATGGCGCCAACGTTTACCAGAACGTAAAAATTGATTACAAATTGAACAATATCAGCACTGAGGCAATTGCCAATATCCTTACCGGAAAGCAGACTGCCGCCACTCCTGTCGTTTTTAATACCCTTCCCACCGATAATATTTTTATCCTCACCTCCGGCCATGGAACACCACAAGGGATGGTATTGGAAGGGATCAACCACAACTCCCTGACACCGGCTTTCTGGAAATCGGTTTTTGAAACCATGCAGCAAAAGCAAAATTTCAGGCAGGTTTTCTGGGCTTTGGAAGCCTGTTATTCGGGCAAGATCGGGGAAGCCATTTCAACTCCCGGTGTGATGCTTATGACAGGCGCGAACCCTTACGAAACCTCAAAAGCCTATTTGTACGACAGCGATATAAAGGTTTGGCTTGCCGACAAGTTTGCCTATTCGATCAACAATGCCATTTCGGCTTCGCCCAACCTGCTTTTCAGCGAATTGTACGAAAGGTGCTTTTCGTTCGTGAACGGGTCGCACATCTCTTTTTACAATTACCAGAATTTTGGGAATATTTACCAACTTCGGATAACTGATTTTGTAAAGCCATGAATATTAAATATATATACAATAAGCTTTTTATTCTAAGTATTGCAATCTTACTGCTCGTTTCAGCATCGTGCAAACGTGGCGATCCGTTTGACCTTTTTTCGCCCGACTTCGAGGTGGACGTACTGCTTCCCGCCGAGGGTTTTGGCGACCGGAGTTTTGTTGACATTGTTTACAAAGGGGTGGAGGAGGCCAATCTGACTTTC
>CAILKW010000328.1 GCA_903834845.1 uncultured Bacteroidia bacterium
AAATTGGTTCTGAACATGACGGTAATTTGAACTTATATTTTTCATACTCAACAGGCAATGACAATGTGGAATGTTCGGGACTTAATTTAACCAGATATTTATCTGATTTCTCCGACTTTCCTCTGATTGAAGAGTAGCACGAACCGCTAATATATGCTTATCGAAAGCAGGCGGACAGTGTTTAATTGTTAAGCATGTGGCGTAGTACATATTGTTTACTAATTAATCGCCACCTATCTTTGTTGAAAACATCAAAGATAAGAGAGCAAATAACATTGGCAGAAGCCGTTACGATTATGTAGCAACAGCGAACCAATGGACTAACTGTCTATGTATTTTGCGTTGCTGAGCATATTAATCCTGAAATAGGCCTAAACATTTACGGTAGGAAGAAAACCCGGAAGATTCCAAACTTATTCCGATCTTATCCATAAACTAATATTACCTTCAACCGATATTGCAACCAATTGAAAAGGATTTGCACCATCGCGCAAACCATACAACAAAGTTTTGAGTTTTTATTATGTGGCGTACTGAAAACCAAGTATGGAGTTTCAAACAAGAAGAAGAAAAACAACAGTTTGCAAACAAAAGCTAATTGCCATCGGTATGTAAAGTGCTGAAATAGTGATTATCGTTCCAATAAAGTCTTGAGGTAAAATTAAGTAAAAGTTTCCAAAAATCCGTTATAGAGCAACTTTTCGGCCATGGCTCAAAAAAGTTTTGTCATTTTTTAAATCTTTAATCCGATAACAAAATAAAATTCCGTAAATTTGTACCTATAAAACATATACTGAAATTTCATGAAATTTGTTGATATAAAGAACGATATAGCATTTAGGAAGATTTCTGGAAATGAGAATAAAACGGAAATTCTCATTTCCTTTCTTAATGCAGTCCTTGAATTGCCAAAAGGCAAAAAAATCAAGAAAATTGAAATTAAAAATCCATATCAATTGCCTGAAATTAAGGACTTAAAAAGTTCAATTTTGGATGTTCGTGTAACTGATGAGCGAGAAATTTCATATATTGTTGAAATGCAGGTTGAAGAACCAGACGGTTTTGATAAGCGAGTTCAGTTTTACACTGCAAGGCAATATTCCAAACAAATTGAAAAGGGAGATGATTATCCAAAATTGAATCAAGTGATTTTTATTGGTATTTTGGATTTCATTTTTTTCGACGACGATAATTATATTACCAGGCACAGAACAGTTAACTTAAGAACTCAAAATTGCACTTTAAACGGCATGGAGTATAATTTTATTGAATTGCCTAAGTTTATCAAAGAACTAAAAAACTGTAAATCGCTTATAGACAAATGGATCTATTTCATAAAAAATGCACCCAATCTTGACGTAATACCTGCCGACTTGAAAGATGACGGATTAGAACACGCTTACGAAGACGCTTATAGGCACAATTGGACAAAGGAAGAATTAGAAGCATACCTTTATGCGGAAATGAGACGACAAGACGAAAAAGGGAAAACGGAATTAGCAATAAAAAAAGCAGTAAAAAAAGCAATTGAAAAAGCAGTTGAAAATGCGATAGAAAAAACAAAGGAAGAAGAAAAAAATGAGAATGCAATAAAGGGGATTAAGGCAGGTTATCCAAACGAAATAATTCATACAATAACTGGATTAAATGTTAACCAAATTAATGAATTGCGCAAACAAATTGAATAACAAATGATTAATGCCACTAACATTGTTACAGGAAATGCAATATTCTGTGATTTCATAAAATAAGAATGCTTCGAAAATGGATAATAGTGAAGCAATATTCTGGTGTTGTGTCTTGGAAAAGACACGGCTTATGTCAACGTTAGTCTGGAATCCTTCCACAGAAATATTATTGTTTAATATTAAAATTAACGAATCACTTATTTCAGAAATAAAGGTTCAAGACCGTGAATATAAGGTAATTGAAAGCAAAAACTCCGGGAAACGCCACAGATTTGAAAATTGATTGACAGGCGACAAGCAGTTAGTGATTCTTCAGACTTCTTTTGAGTAAAATGATACATTAAATAGCAATCAATCCGTCAATGAAACCCGCTCTCTTGTAAATTGAAATAATTGATTCAGGATCAGGCATGTATTGTTTACATGAAAGACTGATAAAACGAATATCCCGCGAGGTTCGGTATGTAATAGCCGAGGGGTCGGCAAATAATTCCTTAACCTGATCAAGTTTTTTCTGGTCATTGCTGACAATGAACTTGAAATAATACAGCATTGGCCACTCTTTATTTTCAGCAAGCAGATCACGAAAATTATCAAGATTGTCTTTCATTGTCAAATTATCCATTACCATATTAGTTGAACAAATCCCTTTTTTCGCCTTCGCTGCCCATCACGGCCCTGAGCATCAACAACATAATAATAAACTCCCGGAGTAGCCAGTTTATTATTTACCTTTCCATCCCAAGCTGCAAGTTCGGAATCTTCGGGAATATAACCCGATTTACTAAATTTGTGAACTATACGTCCCCATCTGTTGAATACCTGAAAATCAAGAGACAAAAGAGATCTGGTTTGAATCATGCAAACATCATTTACACCATCGCCATTTGGAGTAAAGGCTGGTGCAACTTTAACAAGCGAAGTATCAATAACAATGTAACCCTCAAGATAAAAAGTGTCGCGGCAGGTAATACCGGGACTTTGTTTGGCTGCCATCAGCTTAACTTTATACCTTCCGGTATTTTCATAAGTATAAACAGGATTCTGCAAGTATATACGTTCCATAAAAGAGTCAATCTTTGCACCCCCTGATGCTTCTTCTTCGATTTGTGATTTTTCCTTGAATAGATACCATTCGTATTTCTCAGGATCAGCATTTTCAGATTTGTTGATAAATTTCACTTCCAAAGGAGCCTGAGGGTTGGAAAACTGTGGATCCATTTTTTGATCTGTAGTCCATGAGAAATCGGCCTTAACTACAATTGACTGATAGGTTACCTGACTGCTTTTCATGCAACCGGCACGGTCGGTTACCTCAAGACGATAGACAGTATTTTTTGTTGGTGGGTCTTTAATTACAGGATTCTGAATTGAGGCAATAAAATTATTGTCGGTGTACCAGATGTATTTAAAACCTGAATTGATAATAATAGGTTGACGCGATGATAAATCATAGTATATGTAACTTGAGCCGGTTGCACTGCCTTGAAGCTTAAATGATTGACAATTAGATTCTGAAATGGATGATGATGGTTCTGTCCAACCATTCATGATCCAGGCTCGGTAAAGGCGATCGATACCATTATCCCTGAAACTGACACGGTAACATCCATTTGAAAGTCCTGTTAAAACCGATGAAACGCCTGTTTCGTTTGAATAAAAACCGATAGTTCCGGTTACAGAATTATATTTTTCCCAGGTGAAGGTGACTGTTTGACCAGAAGACACCGCTTTAAGTGTGCCGCTCTGATGCCCATTTATTCCACAGAAATAGTAAATAATGTCTTTTTCGGAAAAAACCGGATAAGAAGTCTGCTCTGAAAATGAGGCTGACGGTGATGCAAGAGATTGACCTGCAACGAATTCTACAGAGAACAAAAGGAATGATAATATAAAAATTCCCAATCTAACAATTCGGGGATGTGCCATTTAATGTGTCTTTCAATTATTAATGTACAGTATTGCAAAAATAAAGTAAAATTCGTTTCAAATAGCTATTAATCTATCAGGTCGTTTTATCTTTGCACAATTAAAGGATAAAACCGTCAGACATAAAAACGAAGTAATTAAAATTCAACACTTTGGAAAATTATCTTGAAAGTCTAAACAGCGCGCAACACGAAGCTGTCATTAATACAGAAGGGGCTTCGCTCGTTATTGCAGGAGCAGGTTCCGGCAAAACACGTGTTCTCACATACCGCATAGCCCATCTATTGAAAAACGGAGTACCGCCTTCGGCAATTCTGGCCCTCACTTTTACCAACAAGGCTGCCCGTGAAATGAAGGAGAGAATTGCAACAGTTGTTGGAAATAACATTTCGAGGCATCTTTGGATGGGAACATTTCACTCCATCTTTTCACGGATTTTGCGGGCTGAGGCAGCAACAATTGATTATCCGTCAACTTTTACCATTTACGATACCCAGGATTCGAAAAGCCTGCTGAAAACGATTATAAAAAGTCTCAATCTTGAGGATAATACCTATAAACCAAGTGTAATTCTTAACCGCATTTCGAATGCCAAGAACAATCTTGTCACTCCCGTAGCATATCACCAAAATGTTCAGCAACGTGAGGCTGATCATGCTGCCAGAATTCCCAGAACAGGCGAAATTTACCTCGAATACTCGAAACGCTGTAAAAATGCTGGGGCGATGGATTTTGATGATTTATTGCTAATTACAAATGTATTATTTAAAAATAATCCCGATATACTGGCTAAATACCAGCGGATATTCCGTTATATTCTTGTGGACGAGTACCAGGATACTAATTTTTCGCAATACCTGATAGTTAAGCGATTAGCCGAAACACATCACAATATCTGCGTTGTAGGTGACGATGCACAGAGTATTTATTCTTTCAGAGGTGCGAGAATCGAAAACATCCTTAACTTCAAAAACGACTATTCTGGTTACAACACTTATAAACTTGAACAAAACTACCGCTCAACTCAGGTAATTGTGGATGCTGCCAACAGTTTGATTGCCAAGAATAAAAACCAATTGCAAAAGACTATTTTCAGCGAAAATGCCAGGGGTGAGCGTATCAAAGTTTTGACAGCTATGAACGAGCACGAAGAGGGTTATCTTGTGGCAAACGAAATTTTTGATCATAGGATGCAACAGCGCGAAACATATTCTGACTTTGCAATTCTGTATAGGACTAATGCCCAATCTCGTGTATTTGAAGAAATTCTGCGAAAACGGAATATTCCATATAAAATCTATGGCGGATTATCATTTTACCAGCGTAAGGAGATAAAAGATATCCTTTCTTATTTTAGGTTGATTATCAATCAAAAGGACGATGAGTCATTTAAGCGGATTATCAACTATCCTGCTCGGGGTATTGGAGCTACAACGCTAAGCAGACTTGAAGATGCCGCTGCAACCTCTGGCTGTAGCATCTGGGAGGTAGCAAATTACCCCGAAAAAATGTTATTGGCTGGATTAAACGCTGGCGTAATCAAAAAAATCAATGTGTTCACTCAACTGATAAGTAAATTTTCAGATCAGTTTGTCTCGACAGAGGCTTACGAAATGGCAAATAGAATTGCCTCTGAATCGGGGATACTTACTGAACTTTATCAGGATAAATCACCGGAAAATCTCAGCAGGTATGAGAATACACAGGAGTTGCTGAACGCAATTCAGGACTTTTCGCTTAGTGCTAAAGAAGAGGGTCGTCCCGCAGGATTACAGATATTTATGGAAGATGTAGCTCTTCTTACAGATCAGGATAACGACAAGGATGTAAATGCCGATAAAGTAACCTTGATGACAGTCCATTCCTCTAAAGGGCTTGAGTTTAAGAATGTATTTATAGTTGGATTAGAAGAAAATTTGTTCCCATCAGGTTTCTCAGGTACACTTACGTTGTCAGAACTTGAAGAGGAAAGAAGGCTTTTTTATGTTGCTCTCACACGTTCTGAAAACCAGGCATGGCTGTCGTTTGCCCAACAAAGATTTCGGTGGGGAAAGGCCGAATTCAGCAATCCAAGTCGTTTTATTGGCGAAATTGATCATCAATTTCTTGATATTCAGAATATTCGTTCGATTCCGCAATTTCGAAACCAGGAAATTATAACCGATGGCAGCAACAAGCATCTCCAACGAGATGAGACGAAATACCAGCCTCCCCGAAAACCTGAATTGCCAATTCAGCGTATGCAAATCGCGAAAAGTGTTTTGCCATCAAGTTCTGAACCTTTCCAAAGCGACAGTCCTGAAAAGATTAAAGTTGGGATGTTTGTTGAACATGAACGTTTCGGACGAGGAAAAGTGATTACGATGGAAGGTAAAATGCCGGATCTAAAAGCCAAAGTGTTTTTCCCCAATGCGGGTGAAAAAAATCTTCTCCTTAAATTTGCAAAACTGAAGATTTCGGAAGAATGAAACGAGCCATGAGCAGTAATTCTCAAATAGCAGGATGATTATCATGGCGAGTTCCATGTGGCCATTAAAAAAAACAAATTATAATCACATGAAATATGCCTTTCAATAAAAATCTTGCAATTATGATTTAATAATATTATCTTTGTAATTATGTTTTTTATTCTTTCTTTTGCAATTATATGGGTAAGCTTTAGTCAGATTTTTAAATATTAATTGAAGGTTTTCCAAACGGTTTATCCGCTTAATTGGAAAGGATTTTTTTAAATTTGTATTAACAACAATTAAACAAATAAACTATGTCATTTGATCTCAATAAATTAAAGAATCTCTTTGTTGAAACAACTACAGATTCAAATTCACCGACTAATACTCCGATTCCAGTCAGTGAACCAGTAAAAGTTGAAGTAATTGCATCTAAATCAACGGAATTAGATAACAAAATACTCGAATCACTTCTGAAAACAATTGCAGACAACAATTTGCCGGGAGAAGATTATTTAGAGTTTATGGAAGCCTTGAAAGCGATGCAAAATATCCCGCTTAACGATGAAATGAAGATTCAAACAGTTATGGCTACCCTTTCAACAAAAGGATTAACTGCGGCAAAAGTGAAAGAAAGTGCTGCTTACTACAAAGATATCCTCGCCAAGGAGCAAAACGAGTTTAAAACAGAATTAAACAATCAGGTTGAGCTTGGTATAAAATCGAAAGAAAAGTCTATAGCAACACTGAAAGAATCTATTAAGGCTAAGACTGATCAAATAACTGCGTTAACGAGAGAAATTACCGAGGCACAGAAAAGCATCAGTTCTACGGAGGAATTGATAAAAGTAACCGAGCTAAAAATAAAGTCGGCTCAGGAAAATTTCGATAAGGCATTTCAATTTGTTGTTAATCAGATTAATGTAAATATAAGCAAATTATAGAATTATGAATAATTTATTGATAAAAGGAGATGGTGGACCAAAAACATTTTGGCAAAAACCTGAAGGTGTGACAGGATTTATTTTTCTTGCAGGCATTGTTATCGGTGGAGGATATTTACTTTATTTGTTTCTGCCATTCATCGTTTCCATACTGCAAAATACAGTACATGCAATCATTCTTTTCGTTGTTTTGGGAGCGATTCTTTATGTATTGCTTGATCCTAAATTTCGTAACCTTATTTGGTTTATCTACAAAAGCATTATGCGTGCAATTACAGGTATGTTTGTGAATATTGATCCAATTGGAATTCTGGAAACTTACATTGAGAGCCTGCAAAATAATCTTTCTGAAATGAACCTGCACATCGCAAAGCTTAAAGGTCAGATTCAGAAAATTAAAACCATTATAGCAAGTAATGAGGCAGAAATGAACGAAAGTTTGCAAATGGCTGAGCAGGCAAAGAAGAAAAATAATATGGATGTCGTTGTTATAAATACCCGACAATATGGCCGTCTGGAAGAGTCTAATAAGAGGTTTTCTGACCTGCTTGGTAAGATGGAAATTCTTTATCGGGTTTTGGCAAAAATGTACGATAACTCGGGTTACTTAATCAAGGACATCGAAAACGAAGTAAGAATAAAGAAACAAGAAAGAGAAGCAATAAAATCGGGTTACTCAGCAATGAAAAGAGCTATGTCAATAATTAATGGTGATCCAGACAAGAAAATGATGTTCGATCAGGCAATGGATGCTATTGTTGATGATATAAGCAGTAAAATCGGTGAAATGGAGCGGTTTATGGAAGTTTCTTCTACTTTTATAGAAAGTATTGATCTTCAAAATGGCGTATATGAGCAGAAGGGAATTGAATTGCTCGAAAAGATGGAAAAACAAGGTATCTCCCTTTTACTTAGTGAATCGCAGGTAAATAAAAGAGCTGAGAGCTTAGGTTCATCCAGTTTTCCCGGATCTGAAACAAACAACAACAAGTATAAAGATCTTTTTTAGTATCAATTGTTCAAATAGTTACAAATATATTATTAGTAAAATCAATTATTATAAAAACTTTCCAGAATGAAAACAAAGCTCACTCCATTATCAAAATTCTTAATCGTACTAGCTATTTTGGGCGGTATTGCCTATGCATTGTACAAAACAAATCTGTTAGATGTAATTGCGCCAAAGGGAAAGGATAGTAAGGCGAGCGTAGTAACGGGGCAAACCATTCGGATTGGTGTTGTTACTTGGGGAGGGTATGCAGGAGGCCAATATTTTAATGAGGGTTTTGCAGCATCCAAAGAATCTAGATTTTATAAAGAATATGGAATTACAGTCGAGTTTAAATTACTTGATGATCTTAATGATTGCCGTAATGCGTGGAAATCCGATAATATAGACCTTATGTGGGCCACTGTTGATGCCTTTACAACTGAAATAAAGGGATTAGAAGAGTTTGAGCCTCAGATTATTTTTCAATCAGACTGGTCGAGAGGAGGGGATGCCGTAGTAGTTAACCGCACCATTAAAAATGTTGCAGACTTAAAAGGGAAAAAAGTGGCATTTGCTGAAATGACCCCAAGTCACACATTTTTGCTCTGGTTATTGGAAGCGGGAAATTTATTGTATTCCGATATTCAACCAATTAAAGTGGCAAACGCAATTGATGCTGCAGATTTATTTAAAAAAGGTCAGGTTGATGCTGCTGTTGTTTGGAGCCCCGATGATGCAGATTGTGTTGCAAAAGTAAACGGATCGAAAGTTTTGCAGAGTACAAAAGAGGCATCCTTTATTATTGCAGATGTTTTTGTAGCAAAAAAGAAATATGTTGACCAACATAAAGAAGCTCTGAAAGGTTTGGTAGAAGGGTGGTTGAAAGGAGCTGCAGAAATAAACTCTTCTCCACAGGCAAAGCAAAAAGCGGCAAAAATCCTTGCACTCGGCTTACAACAGCCAGAAGATTTTTGTTTACAAGCAATTAACAATGCCCGTTTGTGTACTTGGGGCGACAATGTCAATTTTTTTAATACCAACAGTAATTATTCTGGAGTGACGGGTGAAGCAATATATAATAAAATGGCTGTAAAATTTGCCAAAACAGGCTATCCGACCGATAAAATATCTAGTTGGAGGCTGGTAGGTAATTCATCAATAATTTCATCAATCACGCTTAGTGGACCGGGGAATGAAGCTGAAAAAACCACGTCCTTTACCGCTGCATCTGCAAATATGAAAACCGCAGAAGCTATTTCCACAAAACGCATTTCAATTGCCTTTCGATTTGGATCTTCCGAATTGGATGAAAATGCAAAGTATATTATTGACAATGAATTTCTTGATATTGCCAAATCATTTGCTAATTCACGTATAAGGATCGAAGGAAATACTGATAATGTAGGTAGTGTTGCCGGAAATAAGTCACTTTCAGAAAAACGGGCAAAAGCAGTTGTTGCCTATCTTGTTAACGAACATCGCTTCGATTCGAACCGTTTTATAGTTGTAGGTAATGGTTCCGACAAACCAATCGAAGGCAATGATTCAGAGGAAGGACGTGCAAAAAACAGAAGAACTGATTTTGAACTTCTTCCACAATAAACTATTAAAAATAAGATAATTGTGAAAAAATCCTGGCTAAGTAATCCTACTTTTTTGTCTTTAATAGGATTGTTTATAATCTTAGGAATATGGTGTTTGCTTACTTTTACGGGTTTGGTAGGTAAATCTATTCTTCCAAATCCATTCGCTGTATTGACATCGTTTAAGGAACTGCATTTTGAGGACTTGCTTGTTCGGAATACTTTGTATTCAATAAAGCTTAATTTATTGGGATATGCTGAGGCTATTTCAATTTCGCTGCTCCTTGGATTTTTAATAGGTTTGTTTCCTGCTATTAACAGTATATTCAGCAGATATGTTGATGCCATCAGGTTTATACCTCTTACTGCAGTTACTGGATTATTTATTGCCTGGTTTGGAATTGAAACCAATATGAAAGTCCAGTTTTTGGCTTTTGGCATCATAGTTTATCTTCTTCCTATTGTCGTTCAGCGAATCTCTGAAGTTGATAAGATTTATCTCCAGACAGCATATACGCTGGGAGCAACAAAATGGCAGATTTTTAAAACTGTTTATTGGCCTTTTGTCACATCTAAGATTTTTGATGACATCAGGGTTTTAACTGCGATTTCATGGACTTATATAATAGTTGCCGAGCTGATTAATAAAACCGGCGGGGTAGGGGCTTTAATTTTCACCGCCGCACGACAAAGTAGAATTGATAAGGTTTTTGCTGTACTATTCGTCATAGTCTTGATTGGAATTATGCAGGATAAATTATTTAAGTGGCTCGATAAGAAACTATTCCCGTTTAAACATGTCTAAAACTAAGGTATGAGTGTTATATTTCACAATTCTGAACTTCCTGATATTATTGAACTGAAATCAATAAATCAGATATATGAAGGAAAATCGTATGTAATCAAAGATTTTAACCTCTTAATAGAGGATAAACCCAATCAGGGTCAATTTGTTGTTTTGCTGGGTGCTTCAGGTTGTGGTAAATCTACCATTCTCAGATATATTGCCGGACTTCAACAGCCAACGAGTGGTGAGATTTTGATAAAGGGTAAGCCTCTTACATCAACCGACCGTATTGGAATGGTTTTCCAGCAGTATAGTTCCTTTCCTTGGATGACGGTACTTGAAAACGTATCTATTGGCTTAGATTATAAAGGAATAGAAAAAAAAGTGGCAACAGCAAAAGCCATGGAAATGATAAAAACTGTTGGATTGGACGGCCATGAAAAAAAGTTTGCGAGGTATCCTATACTTTCAGGAGGTCAGCTTCAAAGAGTTGCCATTGCACGAAGTTTATTGGTAAATCAGGAAATTCTTTTAATGGATGAGCCTTTTGGGGCACTTGATACATATACTCGACTGAAAATGCAGGATTTTCTCATTGAAATATGGGAAAAAGTACATCCGACAATAATTCTTGTGACACACGATATTTCGGAAGCTGCATATCTGGGAGATGACATCTACATTATGGCTGCAAATCCTGGAGTTATCAGTGAACATATAAAATCCGAACTGTCAGTTCATCGGTCAAGAGAAATAAAAAGAAGTAAGAGCTTTGTGGATTTGGTTTATGATATTGAGGATCGTATGATGGCTATTCAGGTCTGATTTGTATTGGAACAATTCGTCAATACATTTGATATCAGTTCATTATAATTTAATATGCAAAGTACATTTTATTTGGCTTGGGTTTATTTTTGCCAAAATTATTCCCCATTCTAATATTGTAATAGTTTGAATATTAAGCTATTATTATATTTGTCAATCACATGTAAAACGGAATTAAAGGTCTGGTATTGCTAACCAACCAAGGACAAATATAAAAAAAATGGCATACGGTAATCTTTTTCCGTTCCTTACTGTTGAATGAAAATATTTAATACACCAAAGTTTTTCGATGTTGAAAACTTTAGGCATTAATTATAGTTTCGTTTAAATAATTTAAAGATCTAATAATATGATACAAGTTGATCTACCGGCTGCATTTGCAATAGGACAGACTTTTGCAATGCTTTCAAAGACCTATTTAAAGAAAGAGAATGAACTGTTTACAAGTAAATTACTTGGGCCATTCAATTTCTATTTAACAACTGGTTTTGTTCCTGGCGGATTGTTTTTATTGGCTGGTTGGCCTGCATGGGAAGCCATGTTTACAGTTCAGTGGATTGAAAACTCATACAATAATCCAATTGTCGCTGCCGTTTATCCTTTGTTTGTTATTGCCATGATTTTATGCGGAAACTTTGGCTACATTCTGGGGCATTATTTTTACAAAAGCAATTTAGACAAGTATGTAAAATATACTTTGTTCTTAGGAGTGTTCCTTACTTTCTTACCATTTCTTTTACGATGGGGTTGTTGGAGCAGAATTGGCACATTTGCTGAAGTAAAAGCTGGGGGCGGTTATCTATTTGGTGAACCACCTTTCTTTACAGGGTGGCTTTGTATTATGGGTTATTTAATAGTTACCGGAATTATTGCCGGACTGTGGTTTATAAAAAAGAGCAAAAAAATTTAAGCGTTATAATTTTTCATAAACAATTAAATCAAATGTTATGTTAGCAATGGATATCCCGATTTCCGTAATGAGCGGAATGCTTTTAGCAGAAGGTGGTAAAAACTTAATTGTCAATGAAGGCAAAAACAATAAACTTTTGTTGCGCTATATTGCCTTGGCATATTCAGCAATTTTCATTTTTCCAACACCGGTTTACTATTTTTTGGGTTGGCCAGCCTGGGAAATTAACTACGTGGGTTCATGGGCTGATAATATCTTCGACAAACCCGTGAAAGCTGCGTTTTCGTATGTACTTTTAGCCTGTGCGGTTCTTCCCACATGGTTTGGTCTTGAGATTGGAATGTGTTTGATTAAAAAGGGAAAAGACAAATTAAACAGAATTATTTACCTTTTGCTTTTCGTTTTAACAGGGGTGATTATTCTTTTGCTATTTAAAGAAACTTTTAATGTTGCAAGTACGTATGAAAAATACTATGCTGGTGAAACTTATTCGTTATTGAAAACCGATTTTATCACAGGAATTGGTTTGACATATATCTATTTCTGGGGTTCACTTGCAATATTTTATTTTTGGCTTAAAAAGAAAATTTGATTATGCAAATTGATTTTCATCATGCCGTAACTTACGTACTCTCACGTCTTGCCGGATTTTCTGAAACAGATTCGGAAATTATCAGCTATTCATCTCAATATGTTGATGATGCAACAGTACATGGAGTTGTACGATTTACTAATGATGCTATGTACACCAGAACTTCCTCAGCGCATAGGATTTTAGATCTTCATAATACCAGTGATATAGAGAATAACATGGTTTGGGTTCCATTCCATTTTTTACCGGGCAATGGCGGATTCAAAGCCGGAATTGAACCCAAAGGAGGATTTATAAATAAACTGGTTTGTACACCCGATAGTTTTGTTGCTCAGGATATGCTTGCAACTTGTATTGCAGATAGAGACAAGCCTTACGCTTTACACCGACTTGGAGTAACAATTCACGTTTTAGCTGATACTTTTTCTCATCAGGGATTTGCAGGTATTGTCCATAAAATAAATGCTGTTACAGAATTGGATTACGATGGTGAAACAAAAACACACAGTTTTTTCAAGGATTTTTTCGACAAAATAAAGTCCTCTTTTGTTGATAAAGTAATTCCTTTAGGACATTGTGCTGCATTTGCCTGCCCCGATTTGCCCTATTTAAAATGGAGATATACAAATGAACTCAATCAAAATATTGTACGAAACAATCCATCCATTTTTAATGTTGCTGTACAAAGGATTTTTGAATCGTTGATAAAATACAAAAATAATGATGCTGAAAGCGTTATTAATGAACGGATTTCATACAAAGACTTTAAACAGATCAAATCGAATATTTTGAGTTTTACTAATGAGAACGGATCAGTAAGGCATCAGCAGTGGATAGATTCAATATCACGAGGTGAATTTTCTTTTGGACAGGAAAACATTTCCTATATTCCAAAGGGCGAAGGTTCATGGAAGTATCTGGCTTTAAATAGCGAAAGTGAAAAAGATAATTGCAGGTATGAATACTCCCCGAGTTTTCTTTCGAGTAATTGGAAGATGTTTCATGATGCCTTGCAAAAACATCGGTTCGAGGTTATTCACGATATTTTGCCGAAGTACGGAATTTGTGTTTCATAATATATAACAATTATACAAATGGTTACACTTTCAGATATAAGTCTAAAAGAATTTCAACTTGAAAATTTACCTTTGATAGAAAAGTTGCGTACTATTCATTTTAAAACACAAACTGAAGTTTGCATTGAGAGAGCTGAATTAATAACTGATTTCCTGAGTCAGAAAAGTTTTTCAAATGATAATTTTCAGATAATCAGGGCAAAAGCAATACATCATTATTTGAGTAAGCGAAAAGTATTTTTTCACGATGATAATTTATTGGGTGGTTCTACTACTTCGAAAGCTATTGGAGCTCCTTTGTATCCTGAATTTATGGGGCTTTCTATTTGGTCCGAACTAGATACCATCAGTGACAGAGCAACAAATCCCCAAAAGCTTACACAAGAAGAAGCTGAAAAATGCAACTTCGAAATTTTTCCGTTTTGGATGGATAATACGGTCATGGAAAAGACAAGGAAAAAATTTGGCAATCCATTGTCTTTGCAACTTCTCGAAAAGATCGTTTATTACATCAGTGGAAAGGCAGGTTGCATTTCCCATTGTGTTCCCGATTATAGCCGAGCCCTTAACGAGGGACTTGAAAGCATTATCAATGAAGCAGAAACAAAAAAAAATGAACTGTTAAAGAATAATTCAACAAATGGAGCTGCCAATAAAATTGCCTTTTACGATGCAGTTCAAATATCACTGAATGGAATTATCAACTTTGCAACCAATATTTCAAAAACTGCTAAAGAGCTGTCTTTAAATGAAAAAGATGATTTCAGGAGAAAAAATTTGGAACAAATATCTGAAGTTTGTGCTCATGTTCCTGCAAAACCTGCCCGTAATTTCCGCGAAGCTGTAAATTCATTATGGATTTGTCAGGTAGGTATTCATGCCGAAAATATTAACATGGCAATGAGCCCCGGAAGACTTGATCAGGTTCTCTATCCATTTTTTGAAAAAGATTTTTCAGGCAATACAATAACAATCGAAGAAGCTCTAACAATATGTTGTTGCCTTTGGCTAAAAATAGCCGATAATACAAATCTTGTTCCAGAAGCAGCTGAAAAATTGTGGGGAGGTGCCGGATCAACACCGGCTGTTACTTTTGGCGGTGTTGATGCCAACGGCAATGATGCTGTAAATGATCTTACCTACATTTTTTTAAAAGTTACGGAATTGATGTGTTTGCGTGACCCAAGCGTAAATGCAAGATACAATTACAAAAAAAATGACAAGACATACAGACAAAGAGTTTCTGAAGTAATATTCAATACGAAGGCAATACCTGCATTTCATAATGATATCACTGATATTGATACTTTAACAAATCAAGGCGTACAACTTGAACATGCACGGGATTTTGCTATTGTCGGATGTGTCGAGCTGGCAAGTACAGGGAAAGATTATGTTGCTTCATCATCTATCATGTTCAATCTCGCCTCTGTAATGGAACTTACATTGTTTGACGGAAGAAAATTTACTATGGGGGATGAACAGATTGGACCTAAAACAGGCGATCCCGTCCATTTTTCCTCATTTGAAAAATTTTACGAAGCGTTCAGAAAACAATTGAAGTGGATGCTCGAAAATGCAATAGATATTAATGAGAAAATGGGAACAATTCATCAGGAAATGCTTCCCACTCCATTGCTTTCTTCGTTTTTCGCCGGACCAATTGAAAATGGTAAAGACCTTATATTTGGTGGTGCTTTATACAACTCATCAGGTGCGAGTTTCCTTGCTTTCCCCGACATTTGCGATTCGCTGAATGCAATTGAACAAGCTGTCTTTATTGACAAAAAGTGTACGATGCAAGAGCTGATTGATGCAATAAAAAATGATTTTTCAGATTCTGCATCTAAAATATTACAAACTTATATCAAAAACAAAACAGTAAAATTTGGAACTGAAAATAAGGTTTCACTCAATAATTCAGAGCGATTGGTTAGCGACATCTATCAAATACTCCAATCGCATACAAATTACAGAGGCGGGAAATACCGCCCTGCATACTGGACAATGACTACACATGCAGGACAAGGCAAACTTTCAGGAGCTTTACCAAGTGGCAGAAATGCAAAAGAAGTTTTTTCGAGCGGAATAACACCAGCTTCGCAAGCTACGAAAAGTCTAACTGAGGCATTCAACTCAGTTGCTGCACTCGACAGTAAAAACATACCTGGTGGCTGGGCTTTAAACATCAAATATACGCCGCTTTTATTAAATGAGAAAAAAGAGGAATATTTGAATAAATTTGGTGATCTGGTTGAAGGCTTTTTCCGTAAAGGGGGAATGCAGGTTCAATTTAATGTTCAGGATTATAAAACATTGATTGACGCAAAAAAGCATCCTGAGAATTATCCTGAGATGATTGTTCGTGTTTCGGGCTATTCTGCCTATTTCAAAGATTTAAGTGAGGCGATGAAGGATGAGTTAATTACAAGAACTCAATATAATCTGTTTTCAGGCAACTCTGTACCTTTACCGGAAACCTTATAATTGTTTAAAAATTAATCTTTTATTTTGATATATGAACTGGCTGAAACATCCTTTGAAAAGTTTTACCATGTGGTTTACCACACGGAAATTTGCTAAAATTCTCGAAGAAGAAACAATGGATATTTTTCTTGAAACTCTTCTGAAAGTGATGAGTCTATACTTGATTCTTAACAAAAAATACAGACGAAACATTCAGAATTTTAATGCCAACTATGTTTTTAAAAGTAAAGATGGTATCATTGCTGCTTCTGCTTTGTTTTCCAACTCAAAAATGAAGGTCTTGCATAAAGCTGTAGAGAATGCTTCGGTAGTTGTTATTTTTAAAGATGGTGCTGCATTAAGAAATTTTCTGTTTTCAGAATCTCCTGATATTATTGGTGCAATTCTCGATAACGAGATTCAATATACAGGTAATTTGAACTATTTATCGAAATTTGCATACATGTCGAAACGCCTTAAGTTACAACTGACAGGTAAATAACAATGGATAATTACCCTTTAATATTTGATATTCAAAGGTCCTCATTTGTTGATGGTTCAGGAATAAGAACGGTAGTATTTTTTAAAGGTTGTCCGTTAAAATGCGACTGGTGTCATAACCCCGAATCACAATCATTTAATAAAGAAATACTTTGGTATCATAACTTATGCAAAAATTGCAATGAATGTTCTTTAGTTTGTAAATATAATGCTATCAGGAAAGGCGATTATGAATACAAAATTGATAAAACAGAATGTAAAGTTTGTAGCGAATGTGTTTATGTCTGTATTCATAATGCATTGAGAATTGTGGGGCAGAAATATACTACCGAATCATTAGTAGGTATTATACTAAAAGACAAAATTTATTTTGATATATCCGGTGGTGGGGTTACCTTTTCGGGTGGTGAACCCTTGATGTTTATGGAATTTTTGTCGGTTGTTTGCAAGAAACTAAAAGAAGAAAACTTAAATATAGCGATTCAAACCTGTGGATATTTCAATTTTGAAAAGTTTGAGTACTATATTTCTCCGTATATCAATACAATTTATTTTGATCTGAAAATTGTAGATGACAAGCAACACATTGGTCATACAAAAAAAAGCAATACACGGATTCTTGAAAATCTAAAAAAACTATTTTCACCGAAGCAACATAAAATATTTATCAGAACACCATTAATTGGTAACATAACCGACACATCTGAGAATTTGGGCAGAATAATCGAAATTATAAAAAATTACGATTGTGATGGATACGAAAAACTTTTATTTAACGATTCATATCAAAGAAAAATTAAGGCTTTGGGTTTGGATTTAAACTAAAAAAACTTGTAATGACGCTGAAAGAATTTATTGATGAATATGATCATGAAAATTCAATTGTTCTTCTTGAAGGTAAGAGAAATGTTATTGATAATGACAAGGATAAACTTATCAATTTGGGAAAACTTCTGGCGACAAAAACAAAAAAAATGACCTTTAGAAGTGGTAACGCCGATGGTGCCGATTACTTTTTTTCAATTGGTGTTGCCTCTGTTGACAATTCCCGCTTGCAAGTAATTACTCCTTATTCCGGTCATAGACACAAAACTAATCAGGCATACAAAACAGTTTCGCTCGACAACATAAAAATTGCTGCTGAACCGGAAGTTGTTTATCAATCGAAACAAAATAAAAAAACAGAGAAATTAATTGATCAATATGTTTCAGGTGACATAAACCGTTACTCAATAAAAGCAGCATATATTTTGCGTGACACCATAAAAGTAATTGGGACAGCAGACATTAAACCGGCAACATTTGGTATATTTTACGATGATACTTTTAATCCTAAAACAGGTGGAACGGGACACACCATGAACATTTGTGAACGTAATAACATTCCGATAATTGACCAAACAATATGGTTCAGATGGTTGGCTGAATGAATAAAACTTAAAAAATGTAAAATATCCTTTTTATTGCAATATTTGCGTTCTGTGACCGTAAAAACAAGTTAAAAAATTTGTTTCTTTATAGAATTATATGTGATGGTTTTAAAACATTAAAAACACTTTTTCAAAATTCTTTAAAGCAATGAATATGAAAAGCTCAACAATTTCGAGACGCAAATTTTTAGGAGCTGCCACCACTGCAGCAGCCATGGCAGTAGTCCCTTTAAATTATTCTTTCACCATTGGAAATCAGAATAAAAAGCCTAATTCAAAAGTTGCCGGAGTCCAATTAGGTCTCACCACCTATTGTTATCGCAGCATTCCGCACAGTGCGGAAGAAGTGCTGCAATACGTCCTTAAAGCGGGAGTTAATACAGTAGAAATGAGAAGTGTACTTGAAGAAAGTCTGGGTCTTCCAAAAGGTCCGGGAAAATCGTCTCGTGGAGCTGAATTGACTGAAAAAGAGAAAACTGAGCGTACAAAAGCTAATAATGAACTACGAGAAGCACAGCGTCAGTGGCGGTTATCTTTACCAATGCAAAAGTATGCTGATATCCGAAAGATGTACAATGATGCCGGTGTAGATATTCATATTGCCAAGTTTGTCCCTTCATCGTGGTCGGATGATGAAATAGACTATGCATACAATGCTACCAAGGCATTGGGTGCCTATGGCATAACGGATGAACTTACTGAAGAAGCCTGTCAACGACTTGGTAAATTTGCTGAAAAGCATAAAAGTCTTGCCATTTTTCATACTCATGGACAATTTGGACAACCTGGTTTTGACATTGATAAATACCTTGCATATTCACCTGCAAATATGCTAAACCTTGATGCAGGACACTATTTTGGAGCTACTGGTCTGCATCCCAATAATATAATCGAAAAATATCATGACCGCATACCAAGCATACATATTAAGGATAAAACCGGACCAAAAAACAGTCAGCCAAACACGAATATGCCATTGGGCAAAGGTGAGACGCCGATAGCCGATATTCTACTCTTACTCAAAAAGGAGAAATGGCCTATAAACGTTGACCTCGAACTGGAATATCCCATTCCAGAGGATTCAGATCCTGTTAAAGAGGTCATAAAGTGCATGGAATACATGAGAGCAATCCTCGAATAATAATTTAAACAAACAAATTATATGGACAAGAAATCACCGAATCGCAGAAATTTCCTTAAAACATCAGTGGCTGCAATGGCCGGAATGATGATTATTCCACGTCATGTATTAGGAGGCCCTGGTTACGTAGCCCCCAGTGACCAACTTACAAAAGGTATTATCGGAACCGGCGGGATGGGGCGCGGCCATATTCCTTATGAAGGAACGAAAGTAATTGCAATTTGTGATGTTGACAAAAAACATTTGCAATTAGCTAAATCACAGATCAGTAATTCAGTTAAAACTTTTCACGATTACCGGGAGCTGCTGCTCCAACCAGATATTGACATCGTTCATATTGCAACTCCTCCTCATTGGCACGGCTTAATGGCTATTGAGGCTGCCCGTGCAGGAAAAGATATTTGGTGCGAAAAACCAATGACCAGAACTATTGGTGAAGGAATGAGGGTTGTTGAAGAAGTGAATAAACATGGGCGTATGTTCCGTCTAAATACATGGTTTAGATTTAAAGATAATTTTTACGGACTTGGAACAGAGGTTAAACCGTTGAAAAAAGTTATCGAAAGCGGGATTTTGGGATGGCCTTTGAAGGTAACTGTTAGCGGAAATACAGGATTTGACTGGAAATTTTATTGGCGCGGTGAGACAAATTTGCAGCCAATGCCTGTTCCCGAAGAGCTGGATTATGATTTCTGGTTGGGACCTGCACCACACCGACCATATAATCCGGAGCGTGTTCATTCGAAATTCCGTGGTTATTGGGATTACGATGGCGGCGGACTTGGTGACATGGGACAACACTACCTTGATCCTGTTCAATATCTTCTTGGCAAAGACAATACTAATCCTATTAAAATTGAGGTTGATGCACCTCAACAGCATGAGGATGCCGTAGGTACGTGGCGCAGAGTTGAATACACATATTCCGATGGATGCAAAATAATCCTTGACGGAGAAAACAAAGATAAAGATGCAGCGTATATCGAAGGACCAAACGGAAAGATTTTCAAAGGTTTTGAATCTAATATCCCTAAGCTTAACCAGTTTATTGAAACGCTTCCTGATCCGGAACCCCGTATAACAACTTTTTCCGAGTCCGTAAGATCACGACAGAAATTTGCTTTAAACGAAATGAACGGGTTTCGCTCATGTACATTGGTAAATCTGGGAATTCTGGCGGTAAGATTGGGAAGAACACTCAACTTTGATCCTGAAAAACTACAGTTTATCAACGATGATGCTGCTA
>CAILKW010000329.1 GCA_903834845.1 uncultured Bacteroidia bacterium
GTAAAATTTAATATCTCGGCAACGGTGAATTATTATGAAAAATAAAAATGGGTAAAAATCAGAATGTACATAAAACGGTAGGACATGTAACGGTTGTACACAACGAAACTTTATGACATAACATTTAATTCAAAACAATATGAATACAAAGAATTTTTTGATTTGGGGTTTTAGGTTAATATTATTAACAGTTCTTTATTTTCCCATTTGGATTTTAGGGACAATGGCGATTGGAGACCTAATCCCTGATATTCCTTCAGAACCCGGTTTAGTAAGTGAAGGAATTGGTGTGGCTATTTTGGGCGTAATAAATACGACTTTAATAGTTGGATTAATAGTTTCTTCGCGATGGAATGGATGGCGGCTGGCATTATCGTTAGCTTTTGCCTATTATGGGGCAGTTACATTTATTACTCAAATTGAAACATGGTATTTTCTTACCGAAATAACAGTATCACCCAAGTTGCTTCCACGTTTGTTTGTTATGGGCTTATCAATACCATTTATTTATATTCCCCTTGCCATTCTGATATGCAAAAAATGGAAGAAAGTCGGTACTGCCGCTGAGAATACAAATATGGTTATGCCCTTTGAGCAATTAGTGTTAAAACTTGGAATTATTGCTGTAATTTATCTGGTGATATATTGGCTGGCCGGATACTTTATAGCATGGCAAAATCCCGAACTTAGAGCATTCTACGGCAGTCCCGGTGAGATAGTACCTTTCTTTACCCATACGTTTGCTACATTCACTAAAACACCAAGTCTAATTTTGCTGCAATTAGCAAGGGGTATTCTGTTTGCGGCAATAGTAATGCCAATAATTCTTGGTTCCAATGTTAAACCCTGGCTAACTGGATTGATAGTGGGATTTCTTTTAGCAATTCCTCATTTGGGGCATATTATGCCTAACCCATTGATGCCCATTGCAAGTGTAAGATTCAGCCACATGATTGAAACAGCCACTTCCACTTTTGTGTTTGGACTAATTATTGTGTGGTTGCTGCACCGCAGCCATGACAATATGAATGATTTGTTACCTAAGAAAGATAAGGATGCCACAAATGTCAATAAGTGAGTGATATAAAATCAGAATTAATGAATATTTGAAAATCTTTATTGCGAAATATTCTATTCCGGCAAACAATCCATAAACAACAATTTCTTTGCAGAAGCCACAATAATGATTTTGGTTGTTTTATATTTACCGTTCGCAGCATATTGCATCAGTTGAGCTGTGGCAGTTTTTACAGCCTGATTTACAGTAACTTCTTCCTTTGCCGGAGTTTCAATTTCTTCGGCCTTGATGTATTTCAGCTCAATAATATAATCGTATTTCACATAAGCAGTAAATCTCCGGTCTGTATCGAGGCAAATGTCGGCAAAACCCTTGTTTTTTTCTTTTTCGCTGATTACATCGTAAAGATTTGTGAGATTAAGCCATGCTAAGAGGAAAGTTTTAAGACCTTCTTCATGGAAAGTAAAATCACGAATTGAAACGGCTTCATAGAATTTGTCCAAAATATGTTGGA
>CAILKW010000330.1 GCA_903834845.1 uncultured Bacteroidia bacterium
AAGAGGAAGGTATCCATAGCCGAACCACTCGCCGCAGGTACCCTGCCTGAGATTCAAACCATCGGGTGGCCACAGCACCCAAGGGCTGAGCTGCGCCACACCGTATTTGCCCTTGGGTTGATTCCAGTCTCTTCCTTTCCCTGCTCCTGGCCCGTTGGCCCACTCGGTGAAATTCGGAGCTACTCCCCCCATGATGAACTTAGGTGTCTCGGTGGCATACTCTGTGTCAGTCCACCAGCCCAGACCCCCCTCGATATCGGAATAGTGATCGAACGAAGGTTTGATCTCATTTTTTGCAAACATCCATGTGCCGAGCAAGCCGGTTTGAAAACGTTGACCCGGATATTGATCCAGTAAAGGCCAAGCGGCAACATACATGGAGAATCCGGCATTATAGGTTTCGGGAACGTCATAATGGGGAACGAGGAGATACCCAGCCATCATACCTTTTTTAATTTGACCCTCAGCCTGAGTTGACAAGGTACCCAATGCCACAACAAGCAATGCCGCTGCGATCCATCGAAGCCAGCCTCCTTGTTGTCCTCTGCAACTTTTCCTCAGTCTAACTCCCTGAGCTTGTTGTCTGTTAATAACGTCATTTACTTTTGGTGTTTTGTCGTTTGTTTTCATTTTTTGGCTTTCATTTAACTTTTAAATCTAATTTGAATTTTTAACATTTGTCATTTTGCAATAACAGGTTCGGCAGGTGCTCTTACTGAAAGTTCAATTAACTGTTTTACAATTTCAGGATGTTGCGATGCTACGTTAGTCGTTTCAGATATGTCATTGTAGAGATCATATAGCTCGGGTTCGACAGGTTTTGGATCACGAAGCACATTATTAAAACCATCGTAACTTTTTTGACGGTTAGGAAGCAACAATTTCCATTGACCAGACCGAACAGCATGGACTTCGTTACGGATAAAATAGTAAAAAGTGCTTCGCGTACTGCTTTTTGATTTTCCGGTTATGTAATTAACCTGATCACAACCGTCAATCGCCCGGTCAGCTGGAGTTTGCCCTCCTGCCAAATGAGCAAATGTAGGCAACATGTCAATTGTCGAAACTATCCCGTCAAGAACTTCACCCGATGCTGTTTTACCACCCCAAAGAATTGCCGGAACACGGAATCCTCCCTCGAAATGTGATGCTTTTCCACCGCGTAGAGGATCGGCACAACCGGTAGCCAGTTGTCCTCCATGAGCACCCCGAAACTCCTCCTCTTTTCCTTTCCACGGGCCATTGTCGCTCGCAAAAAGAATGTATGTATTTTTATCAAGTCCCAGTTTTTTTAGTTTATCAAGAATGAGACCTACATTAAAGTCAATCTCCTCAATAACATCGCCATACAATTCCCCTGCTGACCTTCCTTTAAATTCAAGTGAAGCATCTATCTTTACATGTGGCATGTTATGAGCAAGATACAGAAAAAACGGGCTATCTTTCTTTTGTTCAATAAACGAGAGGGCTTCAGAAGTGTACAAACTTGTCAATGTTGACATTTCAGAGGTTACGCCAGCTCTTTCCCGATTCCTGTAAAATTCAACTTTCCCTTCATCAGTAGCACCAAAAGTTCCAAAGTAATAATCGAATCCCTGATCATTAGGCATTTGCCCCGGTTTAACCAATCGTCTCGACATATCCCATTTACCTATACACGCAGTAAAATACCCCTCTTTCTTAAGTACCTCTGCCACAGTTATTTCTTCCGGATTTGTGGTCCAGCCATCTCCAATCCGAACTGGATAACGGGCTGTCATCAACGCGCCACGGGATGGACCACATACCGCTTGCGCATAGAAATTGGTAAACCTTACCCCTTCTTTGGCCATCTGATCAATCCGTGGTGTCTTAATATTTTTGGAACCAAAACACCCTAAATCGTTATAACCTTGATCGTCTGTAAAAATGATAATGAAGTTAGGTTTATTTTCTGATGCCGCTGATACATCAGGTGATATTATTGCCACTGGCAGACCGCACAGAAGAAATAGTGCCTTTGACTGAAATTTATAACCACAGATTTTTCTCTTCATCGTTTTAATTCAAATTTATTTGGTGCATCGCCAATGATAAAGTGCCAATTACTC
>CAILKW010000331.1 GCA_903834845.1 uncultured Bacteroidia bacterium
CAAATGCCTTTTTATCGAAAAACAACTGTACTCAAGGTCGGGTAGCAGGAGCATTTATTTGTAGTCCCGCCAACGAACAGTACCCTAGCTATGTCCTGTATATTAATATATTAAAAAACTGAAAATGCAACTTGGGTTAATGAAAGATACAGAAATTGAGAAAATACAGATTTGTAATGGAAAAGTGCAAGACAAGATTTATAAACTCGAAGAATTAATAAATTTATGGAATATAACTGCCGGTGGATTTGTGATTTCGATGGAAGTTAAACTTGATTATTTGTCTGATACAATAAATCATAGATTAATAGGTGGTGAGGCTGCATATCTGTTGAAATTTGCCAATAGTCTGGCGAAGTTGTTCCCAACAATAAAGTATCCGAATCAGATAATGCTTGAAGTTTATGATGCTGCTTTTTGCAATAAAATTCACACCACACTTCCCGGAATAAAAGTATGTTTAATCAAGGCAGTAACTTTCCCGAAACTTATAAATGATGCTATTGCTTCTGGTTACGATGGAGTTAGTTGTGGTATAAACGAATCAACACTATCAGTTGAGGAAGTAAAACGGGCTCGTGATAACGGCCTGATTGTGCAATTATGGACACCGGATAACAGGGATGATTTAACGAAAACATTTAATCTGCATCCACATTACATTCAGACCAATAATTTGAAAGCAATAAGTTTATTGAATCTGAAGGTTGTTTTATAAATAAAAACCGCACGCAGAAAAGGCCGGTTTCCCGGCCTCCTGTAACTGCACCCCTGCTATGAAAGGTCTCCCGACTTTTACAGGTGCAGTTATTTTTTTATGTAATAAAAGAACTTTACAGGTTCCCCTTTTTTAAAGTTCTCCCCTAATTGGGCGAGGGATTCGGCCTCCCCGCAGATAAAAATAAGCTTGGCGGTTTCGGTGGAACCCAGTGTCCCACTGTATTTTTTCAATATGGTCTGAACTGTTGCAACGAGTTCCGGCCCCATTGTTGCGGTTACTTCGATCACATCCTTAAAAGTCCCATCTGTACCTAACGATTTAATTGTTAGCACATTGCTAATCCTCATATCGGCTGGGACGATCTCAGGCCATTTCACGCCAGGGGCAATTGTCCCCGGTTTTACCGGTTTCAAATTCTGCAGGTTTGATTTTGATGCCATTTCTTCCATTGCAGCTTTGGCAACATTTCCGCTAACGCCAAAAGTGATAGCGACTTCAGCTTCGGGTAACGCCACAATTAAAAAGGTTATATCCGAGAAATTGAAATTGGCAGTCTTGTAACCGTTCCAAGTATAAGGGACGGCTTCCTTTTTCATCATTTTGTATTCATCGAACTTGTCGATGCCTGCCACCCTCAATTGCAAAGCTTTAGTAGGGCCGCTTCCAAGCATAGCTGTATATTCGGCACCATCCTGTTCACTTTCCACAAAAGGATAGCCAGTAATTTTGATCTGCTTGGCCCATGTCTGGAAATCGGAATAAGAAACTGCAAGCTTCGCCTGCGCATTGGCAAAAATTGCCGAAAAAACAAAAATTGATACAAAAAGTAAACGTTTCATAATTATATTGATTTATTTTATGTTTAATTTGGGTATCCTTCCCTTGATTGTGTAGGTAACTGCCCCATTGGTTTTGGTAAACTCGAAATCCTCACCCTTTTTCATTTTCTCAACAACAGTGGCATCTACTTTTGCATCTACCACTCCCGTAAGCGGATTCGATACCAGGTCGCCTTGTATCTTAGATAAATGATTGAATGTTTCGGAAGCTTCAAGATGAAAATATTGCATTTCTTTTTCGCTGTCCCCCGACTCCTTGATCCATCCATCGAAAAACCAGGTCATATAAATTCCCTTTTCTACTGCATATAAATTATCGATCATCACGTTTTTGTC
>CAILKW010000332.1 GCA_903834845.1 uncultured Bacteroidia bacterium
ATAAACAAATGCCTTTTTATCGAAAAACAACTGTACTCAAGGTCGGGTAGCAGGAGCATTTATTTGTAGTCCCGCCAACGAACAGTACCCTAGCTATGTCCTGTATATTAATATATTAAAAAACTGAAAATGCAACTTGGGTTAACTGTAGATTGCCGAGCTGGCAATTGATCTTTTAACGTATATTGGTGATTAAGAGGTGTTCACCAATGGAATATTCACAAAAATCATTGTGTTTTAGTTGTTACTTTGACCCAATTATTGCTTTTTTTAACCTACACCAGTTCTACTTTAAAGCCAAATATCAGCATTTCATTCAAAATAATGGGGACTATGATATGAAAAAATCAGTAGGCAGAGTTTGAGCGAATTCTCCTAAAATTCAAGATAATTATTGCATTCATATTTCCGGCAAGTATGTCAGGTTATAGGGTACATCAGGCGTTGCAGTAAGAAAATATACATACTTGTTTAGTTCACTAAAAATATTTGGATTATTTACGGAAGCTTCAAAATTTAAATCTTTGCATAGAAAAAATCCACCAAAGAAATCAGCTGCAAACATGATAATACCAGTTAATTACCTCAGCAATGTTAATCACTTCTAATAGTTAAACTAATCCAAAAAAGTTTATCATCGGCTATTCAAAACCTTTTCTCTAAAAGAAAGCTTCCACCAAAAACTGATGAAAGCCTTCTTTTTATATTAGAAATTAAATTTCAAAAACTTCGTCTGACTGAACCTTTAGCGGGTTTAAACATTCCGTTACGAAATCGCCAATGAACTTTATTTGCGCTTCGGAGTCTCGTCAAACTGCGCGTCTTTCTGCTTTGCCATAAATGCAATTACGCCAATTACTCCAAAGGCAATAATCACAGCCAACGGAAATTTTAAACCTTCGCCGCTTCCGTAAGAATGTAACCCCGAAAGATAATAATTCACACCCAGATAGGTCATCAATACCGAGAGCAATCCAATAACTGCGGCAAGATTAAATGCAAACCATCCCCGAAAACCGGGTATCTGTCGCATGTGCGTGATGAAGCTATATAACAGAATGGTTACAAGCGACCAGGTCTCTTTTGGATCCCATCCCCAATAGCGTCCCCACGATTCGTTTGCCCATATCCCGCCAAGGAAGGTTCCTATTGTAAGGAAATATAATCCAAGTATCATTGCTGCCTCACTGATAATTGTAAGCTGCGAGACTGTTGGTTTTATTCGATTACGGTTTGCAGGATTATGAAAAGCAGCCATCAAAAGGTTAATCAAACCGAGAATTGCACTTACACCCACAAATCCATAACTCGCAGTGATAATGGCAACGTGTATTGTCAGCCAATAAGATTTCAATACCGGTACGAGATTGGTAATTTCAGGGTTTAGCCAGCTCATCTGCGCAACAAAAAGTGTAAGTCCCGAAAGTATAGCTGCTGCTGCAAGAACCATAGGATTACGCCACGCAAAAATCAAACCGGCCAACATTCCGGCCCAGGCAATGTAAATCATTGACTCATACCCATCGCTCCATGGCATGTGACCTGCTACATATCCCCTGACTATCAAACCAATAGTATGAGCAAGAAAACCTGCAAATAAACCTAATACCGTGTAGTTAACAGCTTTTTTAAGTAATGCCTTTCCTGTAAACAGGGAATAAAAGAAAAATCCAAGTAGTATAAAACCAAGCAGCACATACCACCCGGAGAGGTCTCTGAAAATATTAATTTGGTTATATAAAATTTCGAGCTGTTGTTTTGTCTTTCCCGGAATAAGTGCAGAGCCATATTTTTGCTGGTAGCTCATAATATCGGAGACAGCTCTAAAACCCGCTGTTTCGTTTCCGCTATTTAAAGCCGAAAGAAAATTAGGGAAAGCTCCTGCCACAAACACAGAATCACGACCGAAATTGGAAGGAAACTGTGAAACCGGTGTAAACCACGTCAGATCGTTGCTATTTGGTGACGGGAAAAAACGGAACATTTCGCCATGATATAATTGATAAATTACATTTAGACGTTCGTCAACTTTGATAACATTATTGTCGAAACGGCTACGACCGGCAGGTTTTTTCCCATAAGCTACCTGTACATCATTAGCTAACTTATAGTTACCCTGCTGATCGAAGAAATCGTTAAATGTGGCCTTACCCCCACTTCGTCCGAGCCTTGATTCGATTTGGTCGTCTGAGATTGCAATCATCTCAACTTGTTGCCATTCATGCGGACGGAGCGACATACCGAGAACAACCTGCTCAGGAACCTGTCCGATAAGTTTTTCGGAACGCGAAACCTTCATTATCACTTCATAAGCAAGGGTGCTGAACGGTTTGATCCTTCCATCATGTCCCTGAATCCAAACTTTAGCAAATTCTTTTGCAAGGGTGGGAGAAACAGGTTGAGGTTCCTGTGCCTTAACCGTGAAACCTGTTAAAAGCAGAATTATTACAGATAGCTTTATTCCGGCAGAAGCACTTTTCATCAATGAAAAGAAATGGCTCTTTGGATTAAAAATTGACAACAGAATTCCAAGAAATAAAAGGAAATAACCCAGGTAGGTAAGAGTTGTTCCGGCGAGATCACTATTAACCGAAAGAATTGTGCCTCTTTCATCCTGATCGTAGGATGACTGATAAAAACGATATCCCCTGTGTTTCAAAACATTATTCATAAATATTTTAGAATCTTTAGTCAACCCCAGCTCTTTATCGGTAAGAGTAATAAGACTTTCATAAGACGAAGGACTATTAGACCCTGGATACCGTTGAAGAACAAAATCGTTAAGTTTAAGTGAGAATGGTAAAACAGTTTCTTCAGGACCAATCCACATTTCGTAATTTACACCTTCGAAAATTCCTGAATACTTCGGGGTTTCATTCTGTGGCGAGGTCCAGATTGTGACTGATTGCTGTTTATTATTATTGCTAAGTTGAACTATCAGAGCATTTTCGCCGGTTGGTGTTCCGGTACCGGCCACAGCTGTAATTTTAGCAGCAGGTAAAAACCTTTTCACAACAATTGTCATAAATGGCAACCTGTAAAGTACTCGTTCAGAACAAGCAATTTCTTTTCCGGGAGAAGACAAAAGCGACTCACTTCCCTGCATATCCATACTTCTGATTGAATCCTTAGAAGAAATCTTCAGAGAATCGTTCTTTAAAGTAAAACGGACATCTGCTTCAGCATTAAAACCTATTGTAGTTCCTACGGGGGTAAGAACCTGACCTATATGAAGCAATTCGGTTTGCATGGCTCCATTTTGCGAGTAAACAAGTTCAATTATTGGCTCACCCTGAGCATCTGCTTCGATACTTTTTTGCGCCTCAACAAAATAATTAACCGACTTTACACCAATCTCTTTACCTCCAATATTGATTTTTCCCGATAACTTATTAGCCGAAAGAGACGAAAAGTCAGCCGAATTCGATAATTGCTGAGTTTGTCCCTGATATTCAGCAGTTAAATTAAACTTTATTTGATCAGAAACTATTCTGTTTGAACTTTCTCCTTCGCGGATATGAACGACACCCTCCTTTCCAAAATATCGGGTAACACCTGCCCCAATAACAATCAGAATAAAAGAGATGTGGAAAACTCCCATTGTAAGTTTGCGGAGCTTATACATCTTATGGCGAATAAAGTTGGCAGCCATATTAATTGAGAGAATGATTAAAATCAGTTCGATCCACCACGAGTTGTAAACCATGGCACGTGCAGCTTCGACGCCATAAGCATTTTCGATAAAGGTTGCGAATCCCAAAGCAAGAGCAAAAAGAAGCAGAAGAAATCCTGCTGTTGGAATAGAGAAAAGGAACTTGAAAAAATTCTTCATAGAATAAATTTTAGAGTACTAAAATAGATAAAAAACAAAGACATACATTGTTCACCAACGCACAAAACTATTTCACTAATCCTTTTGCGTTTCGCAATAAGAGTGGAATTCCGGCAGGCTCTTTACCTCCGGCAGTAGCATAAAATGGTTGTCCGCCGCCGCCGCCATTGACAGCTTTTGCAAGCACACGAATGATTTCACCGGCATTTAAGCCCCTTTCTTTTATTAGATTATCTGATATCATAACATGGACATTTGCCTTACCATCAATCTCAGCGGCAAGAACAAGAAACAGATTTTCGACCTCGCTTTTAAGCTGGAAAGCAATATCTTTTATTATTGAAGCATTATCAACTTTTAACTGTTGAGCCAGAAAGTTTATTCCGTTCACCGATTCTACCTGAAGTAAAAGTTCCTTCTTTATTTTGCCTACACTTTCTTTTTCGAATACTTCAACCTGTTTGGCGATAGCATTATATTTTGAAAATAACTCCTCAACTGCACCTTTTAAATCTTTAGGGTTATTGAATAAGGATGCAACTTCTTTAAGAGATTTTAATTGACTGTTAACATATTCCTCAGCTTTTTGTGCTGTGATTGCCTCAATTCGGCGTACACCGGCAGAAATTGATCCTTCGGAAAGGATTATAAACTGACCGATAGTTCCTGTTGATTCAACATGGCAACCGCCACACAATTCAACAGATTCGCCGAATTTAATGACCCTGACATGCTCACCGTATTTTTCACCGAAAAGAGCAATTGCCCCCATTGATTCCGCTTTTGCAATTGGTACTTCGCGATACTCATCCCGTTTTTCATTTGCTCTTATCAATTCGTTGACACGTTTTTGTATTTCTGAGAGCTCTTCTTCAGTAACTTTCTGAAAATGGTTAAAATCGAAACGAAGTGAATCAGGCGATACCAACGAACCTTTTTGTTCAATATGGGTTCCGAGTACTTCGCGTAAAGCGTGATCAAGAAGGTGAGTAGCAGTATGGTTATTTTCAGTAAGTCGGCGGTTTTTCGTATTAACAACACCTCTGAAAATTGCACCGGGATCAGCAGGCAGCTCTCTGGAAAGATGTACGGTAAGGGTATTTTCCTTTATTGTATCGAAGATTTCAACCTTATGCCCGTTGGCTTCAATAGTACCTGAATCGCCAACCTGTCCACCCGATTCAGCATAAAATGGTGTCGTGTTGAAAACCAACTGAAAAAACTCCCCTTTTTTCCCTTTTACTTTTCGGTATCGGTTTATTTTCAATTCTGTTTCAAGATTATCGTATCCAACAAAACCTTGTCCCTCTGACTGTTGTAATTCAATCCAATCGCCAGTTTCGAGTTGTGTGGCACTACGTGAACGGTTTTTTTGTGCAGCCATAGCCAATTCAAACTCATCACGATTCACTGTAAGTCTTTGTTCCCGAAGAATCAGCTCTGTGAGGTCGAGAGGAAAACCAAAAGTATCGTAAAGTTCGAAAGCTACATTTCCGTTTACTTCGGTAAAGTTTTTCTTTTTCGCATCGTCAATGATCGTATCAAGCATTTTGATACCTGTTTCAAGTGTACGAAGGAAAGAATCCTCCTCTTCGCGAATTACATTGATTACTAATTCTTGTTGCTTAATCAACTCAGGAAAAGCACCACCCATTTTTTCGGAAAGGACTTTTACTAACTGATGAATAAAAGGTTTCCTGAAACCGAGGAAAGTGTAACCATAGCGAACTGCACGGCGAAGAATACGGCGAATGACATAACCTGCTTTATTGTTTGAAGGTAGCTGTCCGTCTGTGATTGCAAACGAAATGGCGCGTAAGTGATCGGCAATAACGCGCATTGCAATATCCGATTTTTCGTCGGTTCCATATTTTTTCCCGGCCAGAAAGCCAATTTCCGTAATCACATTTTGAAATACATCAGTATCGTAGTTCGATTGTTTTCCTTGAATCACCATACAAAGCCGTTCGAATCCCATACCAGTATCAACATGTTTTGCAGGCAGTTCTTCTAATTGGCCGTTAGCTTTGCGGTTAAACTGAATAAAAACCAGATTCCAGATTTCGATTACCTGAGGATGACCTTGATTTACAAGCTCACGACCGGCAATAATTGCTTTTTCTTTTTCATTCCGAATGTCAACATGAATTTCGGAGCAGGGGCCGCAAGGACCCGAATCACCCATTTCCCAGAAATTATCCTTTTTGTTCCCCTTAAGAATTCTATCTTCAGGGAGATACTTAACCCAAAAATTGTAAGCTTCGGAATCCATCGGAACACCGTCTTTATCATCTCCCTCAAAAATAGTCACATACAACTTATCAACAGAGATTTTATAAACATCAACGAGTAATTCCCATGCCCAATCAATAGCATCCTTTTTAAAATAGTTTCCAAACGACCAATTTCCAAGCATTTCAAACATGGTGTGGTGATAGGTATCATGTCCTACCTCCTCGAGATCATTATGTTTGCCTGAAACTCTTAAACACTTTTGAGTATCAGCAATTCTGGGATTTTGTACGGGTGAATTTCCAAGAAAAATATCCTTGAACTGGTTCATACCTGCATTTGTAAACATAAGGGTTGGATCATTTTTAACAACCATTGGAGCAGATTGAACGATAGCATGATCTTTAGAAGCAAAAAAATCGAGAAAAGTTTGACGAATAAGTTTCGAATTCATAAAATAAATGTGTTAAAAAACCTTTAAAATCAACCTTATGAACTGAAAATGGTTCGCAAAACGTATTATTTTTATAGATTTGCGATCTGCCAAGCAAGGCTAATTTTTAAAACCTTGCAAAATTAGATTTTTTCGCTAATTTTGGCCATAGTGAAACGAAATAAAAGAATAAAGAGATGGGTAAAACCAATTACAGATTCAATCCCGAAACGTTGAGCTTCGACAAAATCGAGCGAAACATCAAAACGCTTGTTAGGATAGTGTTCGGGTATTTATCAACTGGTGTGGTTTCCGGTGTGATCTTTTTCTTTATTTTCTTACAATTTTTCGATCCTCCACAAACAAAAAAGCTGAGACGCCAAAATGATCAGTTGCTTTCGCAATACAACCTTATGAATAAGGATTTTGAAAAAATGTCGAAAGTGTTGGATGATATTCAGAAACGTGATGACAACATTTACAGGGTTATTTTTGAAGCTGAGCCAATCCCATCATCAGTTAGGATGGCAGGTTTTGGCGGGGCAAACCGGTATTCTAAATTAGAGGATATGGATAATTCAGAGTTAATTATAAGTACTACCAAAAAACTGGATATTCTCTCAAAACAAGTTTATATTCAAGCCAAATCGTATGAAGAAGTAGCAAAAATGGCAGTTAATAAAGAGAAAATGATTGCCAGTATGCCTTCCATAATGCCAGTATCGAATAAAGATTTGAAACAAACCGCCTCGGGTTGGGGCGTGCGTATTCATCCAATCTACAAAATTCCCCGTTTTCATTCAGGCATGGATTTTACTGCGGCAACCGGGACTGATGTATTTGCCACCGGAATAGGTATAGTTAAATCGGCTGGCAGAGAATCAGGCTACGGCAACACTATTGTTATTGACCACGGATTTGGGTATGCGTCTTTTTATGCACATTTATCTAAGATTAAAGTTCGGGAAGGGCAAAAAGTAAACCGTGGAGATGTTATTGGTCTGGTAGGAAGCACAGGACAATCAACAAGTCCCCACCTTCATTACGAGGTTAGTAAAAACGGGCAGAAGGTTAATCCTCAAAACTACTATTTTCAGGATCTTACACCTGATGAATATGAGAAGATGATCGCTATTTCGTCAAATATGGGACAAAGTTTCGACTAATACTTTATTACCGTGACATTCAAGGAATTAAAATCAGAGAAACATTACTACTCTATCAGCGAGGTCTCTACGAAATTTGGCCTCGCCCCGTCAACTTTACGTTTCTGGGAGAAAGAATTTGAAACAATCAAACCTTTCAAAAATAAAAAGGGTGATCGTTTTTATACTCAGGAAGATATTGACCATCTCTCTCTTATAAATCATTTGGTTAAGGAACGCGGAATGACTCTTAAAGGGGCTAAAACAAAGATCAAAGAGAATAAGGCTGAGACGGAAAATACTTTCGAGATAGTTCAAAAATTACAGCAGATTAAAGCCTTTCTGCTTGAAATTAAAGAAGAATTGTAATACAATGATTATCAGAGAAATTACCGGCTATCTTGAATCAATTGCGCCAAAAGCTTTTCAGGAATCTTACGACAATGCCGGACTTATAATAGGCGACCCGGAAGCAACCATCACTTCAGTTCTAATCACTCTTGATGTAACTGAGGCCGTTATTGACGAGGCAATTGAGACCGGATGCGAACTTATTTTGGCACACCACCCAATCATTTTTAAAGGATTAAAAAGGCTCAACGGAAATTCTTTTGTTGAACGATGCGTTATAAAAGCGATCAAAAACGATATTGCAATTTATGCCGCACACACTAACTTCGATAGTATTTCAGGTGGTGTTAATTCAATGATTTGCGAAAAAATCGGTTTAACCAACGTGGGTATCCTTGCCCCGGTAAAAGACCAATTGCTTAAGCTGGTAACTTTTATCCCTGATGATCACCTTGAAATTGTTCGTGATGCGGTGTTTTCGGCTGGAGCTGGAGAAATTGGGAAATACGACAAATGCAGCTTCAATACCAATGGAACAGGAACTTTCAGAGGAGGTGAATCATCAAATCCGTTCCTTGGCGAAAAAGGTGAGTTTTATTCAGGCAAAGAGTCACGTTTCGAAACAATCCTTCCTCGCCATTTAAAAAATTCAGTAATAAACGCCTTAATTAAATCACACCCTTACGAAGAAGTGGCTTACGACTTATTCCCTCTCGAAAATACATTGCCACAGGTTGGTGCAGGCATGATTGGAGAACTTCCCGGGGCCGAAAATGAAATTGATTTTCTGTCGCGACTTCTTACCATATTCGAGTGCAAAACATTAAAGCATACATATTTGCTTGGAAAGCCAGTAAGAAAAGTTGCTGTTTGCGGTGGTGCAGGCGGTTTTCTACTTTCGCAGGCCATTGCCTTAGGTGCCGACATCTTTGTTACAGCCGACATGAAATACCATGATTTTTTTGACGCTGAAGAGAAAATAGTTATTGCTGACATCGGACACTACGAAAGTGAACAATTCACTAAGGAGCTTTTTTATGAAATACTTATAAAAAAATTTCCTAACTTTGCACTCCGTTTATCGGAAGTAAAAACGAACCCTGTGCTGTATCTTTGTCAGAGGTAAAAAAATTAAAAAAAGTCAGAATATGCCAGTAAATAATATTAAAGTACCCGAAGTAAAAGAAGTTTCTGTTCATGAGAAACTTAAAATGCTCTATGAGCTCCAAACCGTTGCATCAGAGATAGATAAGATCAATACATTGCGCGGTGAACTCCCCTTGGAAGTTCAGGATTTGGAAGACGAAATTGTTGGACTAAAGACCCGTCTTTCCAATTTTGGTGATGAAATAAAGACCCTTAACATTGCCATCGGAAACAAGAAAATCGAGATAAAGGAATCGAAGATCAGAATTGAAAAATATAAAGAGCAACAGGAAAACGTCCGTAACAACCGCGAATTTGACTCTCTTTCGAAAGAAGTAGAGTTTCAAACACTTGAAATTGAGCTTTCCGAAAAGAAAATTCGTGAGTTCACAATGGAAATAAAATCCAAAACTGAGACTGTAGAGGCCTCCGAAAAGCTTCTTAAAGAGCGGCATGATGATCTTATCAGAAAGAAAAAAGAATTGCATGAGATTACAGCCGAAACTGCCGTTGAGGAAGAAAAATTGAGAAGTAAAGTTGCCAAGATCGAAAATCTTATCGAAGAGCGTCTTGTAACAGCTTTCAATCGTATTCGAAAAAATGCACGTAACGGACTTTCGGTAGTTACGGTACAACGTGATGCGTGTGGAGGTTGTTTCAATAAGATTCCGCCACAACGTCAACTTGATATTGCTTCCAGAAAGAAAATTATTGTCTGCGAATACTGCGGAAGAATTCTTGTTGATAAAGACATTGCGCTTCCAATAGAAGAAACTCAAAATCCGGTTTAATATCAATCCGATCTTTAAAAAACAACAAAACCCGCTGAATTTCAGTGGGTTTTGTTATTTAATCTTTGAAATAAAGGAGTCCCAAAAGAAAACGGTCTTATAATTGACAGAAACTGATTACTTATAATTGAGATTCGATGGGAGGAATTTCTCAATATATTCAATCGTAGCGTTTTTACGGTGGGCAAAGTCAATAACCTGGTCTTTTGCAATACGTTCCAACCCAAAATATACGGCATCGCGATGGGCAAAATACTGTCCGCAAACCGATGCAGTAGGGTACATCGAAAAATGTTCTGTCAACTCAATATTTACTTTTTCGGTTGCACCCAATAAATCAAACAAAACCTGCTTTTCGGAGTGCTCAGGACAAGCAGGATAACCCGCTGCAGGACGAATCCCCTGATATTTACAATTAATCAGGTCGGCTGCAGATAGATTTTCATCGGGTGCATAGCCCCAAAACTCTTTTCGCACTCTTTCATGAAGTCTTTCGGCAAATGCCTCTGCAAGTCTGTCTGCCAATGATTCGAGAAGAATTGCCTGATAATCATTACCTTCTTTCTTGAATTTTTCAACCCATTCGGCTACACCAATTCCGGCTGTCACCGCAAAACCACCACAATAATCG
>CAILKW010000333.1 GCA_903834845.1 uncultured Bacteroidia bacterium
GCCGAAGAAAGCGACCGCCTCAAATCGGCATTCCTTGCTAATATGAGCCACGAAATCCGCACCCCTATGAACGGTATTCTTGGCTTTGCCAATTTACTTAAAGAACCTGATTTGACAAGGGAAGAAATGAATACCTACATCGGAATTATTGAAAAAAGCGGTGATCGTCTTCTAAATATAATCAACGACTTGATTAATATTTCGAAAATTGAAGCGGGGCAAATGGAAGTCGCTGTTTCTGCAACCAATATCAACGAGCAGATTGAATTCATTTACACTTTTTTTAAACCCGAAGTTGAGAAAAAAGGGATGAAGTTATTCTGTAAAAAAACATTGCCTGCTGATAAGGCCATAGTGAATACCGACTGCGAAAAGATTTATGCCATTCTTACAAATCTTGTTAAAAATGCCATTAAATATTCTTATACAGGTTCAATAGAATTTGGATATGATGTTAATGCAATTGCAGCAATGGAGCATGCTCCATTGCCGCAATTGCAATTTTATGTAAAAGATACCGGCATAGGCATTCCTTCCAACAGGCAGGAAGCAATATTTGAACGTTTTGTTCAGGCTGATATTTCGGATAAAATGGCGCGGCAAGGTGCAGGATTGGGACTCTCAATTTCAAAGGCTTACGTTGAAATGCTGGGTGGGAAAATCTGGGTTGAAAGCGAAGAAGGCAAAGGAAGTACGTTTTATTTTACGATACCATACAAAGGTAATCGTAATGACTTACATCGTTTATGATTAAATATACGAATTGAGAGAATGCCGAAGGCATGATAGGATTATAGAAAATTATGACGAAAGAAGCTAAAAATGCCGAAGGCATGACAGATTTATTTCACCACTCTGTGGTTATGAGCACTTCCTCCAATATTGTTTACAATCATAACAACCCTTCGGGTTTAAAAATCCAACCCTTGATTCGCATTATATATCCTAAGTTTAAGTTACCTTTACGAAACGTTATAGAACCATTTTTATTTACAAAAATCATATAAATCACTGTCATCATCGTACAATTTAAAATACATGAAAAAACAAAACAAATCAGATTCCAACGCTATTCGCGAAAAGGCAGAAAAATTGCTGGATAGACGTAGAGACAAGGCATGCCTTGTCTCTATAAAGGAAACGAAAACAGAAACCGGCATGTTGAAACTCATCTACGAACTGGAGGTACATCAGGTTGAACTGGAAATGTTGAACGATGAACTCTCTTTGGCAAAAGAGCAGTCAGAAATTGCATCAGAAAAATACACCGAATTATATGATTTTGCTCCGACAGGATATTTCTCACTTTCCAAAGAAGGCAAAATTATCCAATTAAACCTGATGGGTGCAAAGATGCTTGGCAAAGAAAGAATAAATCTGATAAACACCCGGTTTGGTCTTTTTGTATCCTACAACTCAATACTTGCCTTTAACCTTTTTTTAGAGAACTCATTCAGAAGCCATGTAAAAGAAACTTGCGAGGTGATCATTTTGGCAAATGGCATACTGCCAACTTATGTACATCTTTCAGGTATTGTTTCCGAATACGGAGAACAATGCCTTGTTACGGCGACTGACATCACCGAGCAGAAACAAGCAGAAATGGCCCTCAGGGAAGATGAAAAACGGCTTATAGATATAACCCTCAGCATGGACGATTGGGTTTGGGAAGTTGATGAGAATGGCGTTTATACATACAGTTCAGAGAGGAGTACTGACTTTTTTGGGCGAACCAATGAATCCATACTTGGGAAAACGCCTTTTGATTTTATGCCGCCGGATGAAGCAAAAAGAACAGCGGCACTTTTCGCCGAAATTGCTGCAAATAAGGCTCCTATTAAGGATTTAGAGAACTGGAATATCGGAAAAAATGGCGAAAAAATCTGTGTACTTACCAATGGTGTCCCTATTTTAGACGAAAAAGGAAATCTTAAAGGATACCGTGGCGTGGATAAAGACATCACCGAACGCAAACATAACGAGCAAGCAATAATAGACTCACTTTCAATCACAGATGCGATCATTAATTCGGTACATAATGGTATTCTCGCAGTTGGAATCAATGGAAATGTTTTCAAAACCAACTCTAAATTTGCAGAGTTGTGGCGTATTCCTGAAAATATTCTCAATTCGGGTGATGATAAAACACTGTTAAGCTATATTCTTGATCAGTTGGCAGATCCAAATGAATTTATTGCTAAAGTTGAGGAATTGTACAGAAATCAGGATGCTGCAAGTTTAGATTTTATACACTTTAAAGATAGACGGACTTTTGAGCGCATTTCGAGGCCAATATACATTGGAGGCAAACCTAACGGGCGAATCTGGTCGTTTCTCGACATCACCGAACGCCGAATTGCCGAGGAAAAAGAAAGAAGATATGCATCAGGCTTAGCTGTTCTTGCTGAAGCAGCTGTTAAATATATCTCAATTTCGCGCGACGAAAATATTTATGATTATATAAAAGATGTGCTTCAAGCCCTGACCGGAGCAAAATATGTAATTATCAATTCATACAACAAAACTTCAAATACATTAACTACCGAATCGTTTTATGCCGATGAGTCAATTAAAAAACAAATGGGTCAACTCTTGGGAGGAACAATCGAAGGTTTTACTATGAAACCCGAAGATTATATTATCACAGAATTATTGCGAAAACAGATTTTACCGGTTTCCGGTGGTTTATATGAATTATCCGGGAAGAAAATTCCACAGGAAATCTGTCAATCAATGGAAAAATTAATGAATATCGGCGACGTATTTTCTATGGGGCTTTGTGTTGGTAGTGACCTGTATGGTACTGCTGCACTGCTTCTTAAGGAGGGTGATATAATCGAAAACACCGATATTTTCGATACTTTTATCAATCAAACTTCTGCCGCTTTACAACGTAAATCAATAGACGAGTCATTGAAGCAAAGCGAAAGAAATTTGCTTGAAGCTCAGCGTTTAGCCAAAATTGGAAGCTGGGAATGGATTCCTTCAACCGACACTGTTACCTGGTCGGACGAACTTTTTAATATCGCCGGACGTGATCCAATTTTCCCGGCACCAAAATTTGCCGAAATGTCATCATGCTTTGCCCCCGGAAGCTGGAAGTTGTTGGCAGCCAAAGTAACCAGAGCATTGCAAAAAGGCGAACCTTTTACGCTCGACATCGAAATGAAACGTCCTGATGGTGAGTTCGTACCAACTCACGTAAGAGGTATAGCCAATTATGATGCTGAAGGTAAAATTACAGGACTGTCAGGTACAGTTCAGGATATTACCGAACAAAAAAAGGCGGAAGAAGCACTAAAAAACAGCGAAAACCGTATGCGTGATATAATTGAAGCCATTCCCGATTTAATGTTCACAATTAATAACCAAGGAACATTTATAAGTTATAAGGCTGCAATTGAAGATCTTGCATATCAAACACAATCAATTATCGGCAAAAATAGTCACGAAATCATGCCAATTGAATTTGCCGAATTTATGGATGAAAAAATTAATCTTACCCTGCAAATGGGTCAAATGCAGGTTTTTGAATATCAATTGCCGTTGCCTGCCAAAGGAATATGTAATTTTGAAGCCAGAATGGTACCCGGTGGTGCTGACAATGTTATTGCCATTGTACGTGATATTACCGAACGAAAGAAAAACGAAGCCGAAATTTTACGAATAAACAAAGATCTGAAGCAATCGAATGTTACCAAAGACAAGTTTTTCTCCATCATTGCCCACGACTTGAAAGGCCCATTTAATGGCTTTCTGGGGCTTACACAAATAATGGCTGACGATTTGCCAAGTTTGACAATGACAGAAATTCAAGAGATTGCAGTAAGCATGAGAAACTCTGCAGGTAGTCTTTATGGTCTGCTCGAAAACCTGCTTCATTGGGCACGAATGCAGCAAGGATTAATCCCTTTCGAACCGAAAAAAATGACCTTATTGCCAATAGTACGTGAAAGTGTTGATCTTCTTGCTGAATCAGCCAAAAACAAAGGAATTGATATTTTTTATGATATTCCATCTGATTTAATGGTTTTTGCTGATGAGAACATGCTCCAAACCGTTATTCGCAACCTTGTTTCAAACGCATTAAAATTTACTCCCAAAGGGGGAAATGTTAGCGTTTTGGCTAAGCTAAACACAGACCAAAGCGTTGAAATATCTGTAAAGGATACCGGAATCGGAATGAGTTCAGAAATGGTGGAAAATTTATTCAGGCTCGATGCTAAAACAGGCAGAACAGGTACCGAAGGCGAACCAAGTACAGGCTTAGGTTTGATGCTTTGTAAGGAGTTTGTAGTAAAACATGGAGGGAATATATGGGTTGAAAGTGAAGAAGAAAAGGGGAGTACATTTTATTTTACTGTTCCAAATAACAATACCTAAAAAGGTTTACTTTTGCATTTAACGCACATATTTATTTATCGGCGATTATCCAAATAATTATGAATATAAGCTTTATGGTTTTGAGAGCTGGTAACTTTTTAAGATTCTCTTCTCTATTTTTGATTTTAATTTTATCGGATTTCTGCCTATTAATGGCTTTTGCACAGGAAACGGGTTTTCCTGTTATTCGCAACTATACCCCAATTGAATACAATAACTCTCCTCAAATACGAAGCTCAATACAATGTAACCTGGGTATTTTGTACTTTGCAGGTGGTGATGGTATCATTGAATATGATGGAGTTACGTGGCGGAACATTCCTTATGAAAAGCCCGTGATTCCCTATGATTTTGTAAAAGATAAAAAGGATAAAATATATGTTGCTGCGACTGGCGAATTTGGCTTTTTAAAAACCGGCAAATCGGGCAATACAACTTACCAAAGCCTTACTAACCTGATTATAGATCCGAACTTTAAAATAGGGATAGTGTTTTCGGTAAAAACGACATCAAAACATGTTTACTTTCAAACCTATGATGCTGTATTACAATATACTGAGATGCCGGAAAACCTCCTGATTTTCAAAGCCGATACAAATGGCCGGTTTTATGGGGATTTTGTTTATCAAGATGTCTATTATACCAGGCTTAGCATGAAAGGCTTAATGAAAATCGAAAATAATACCCTGAAGGCGGCACCCCAAACCGGTTTTTTTAAGAATAAAAACAACTTTAGTGGAGGATTGCCTTTCGATTCAACCACGGTATTAATTCCGACACGTACCGAAGGTTTATACTTATACAAACCTACTTATGATATTCTTCCTCAAAAATTTAATATTTCGGACAAAGAATTCCTGGAGGAAAATGTCATTTACAAATCGGCGGTATTTCAAAAAGATTATTTCGTTTTGGGTTCTACAAGCAAAGGTGCCCTATTGATTGACAAACAGGGCAAAGCTTTACAACATTTTCAGGAAAGCAACATGTTGCAAACCAATCAAATTTATAGAATTACTGGCGATATGAGCCGGAACCTGTGGTTTGGTCTGAACAATGGTATAAGCAAAAGCGAAACCGGCCAGGATTTAAGCTATTGGAATAGGAACTCAGGCTTAAAAGGAATGGTAATAAGTGTAATTCGCTACAATGGTGTTATTTACATTGCAACTTATACAAATGTATATTTTATCGATAAAAAAAATCAAATCCAGGAAGTACAAGACATCCCGACAGGGCAAAATTGGTATTTGCTGGAAACGCAAAATGTAAAATCTTTGTTGGTAGGTACTTCGCAGGGGATCTACGAAATTGAAGGGGTAAAAGCTGTTCCAATACATAAGGGAAGCCATGCTTGTGTATTGTACCAATCATTGAAAAATCCAGATAGGGTGTTCAGTACAGATTTTGATTCACTGATTGTCTTAAAATGTGTAAATGGCAAATGGATGGCTGAAGGCAAATTTGGCAATGTAAAAGATCAGGTACGTGGTATTATCGAAGACGAAAATGGGGATATTTGGCTTGGTACATTCCTTAACGGGATAATAAGGATCACACCAGATTATGGAAATTTTACTAAACCCCAAAGCTTACGTTATTACAGCCAAAAAGATGGCCTCCGATCCCTTAAGAATATTTTGCCTTTTAAGTTTAAAAACCGGATAGTCTGGTGTACCGAAAAGGGGCTGGTTTGTTACAACAGGCGAACCGACCGTTTTGAACCTTTTTGTGAATTAGGGGAACAGTTTTGCAATGGCAGTCGCGATGTGCTTGCATTAGTAGAAATGCTCGATGGCAAAATCTGGGTTTGCCCTGCGGAAAACAAAAAAGCCGATATAGGGTTCTTACAACCAAATAAAACTGGTGGTTATGACTGGGTTTATGCACCATTCCGGCGGATTCCCCAAATGTTTTTGGAGTCTTTTTATATCGAGCCTTCGGGTGTGGCTTGGATTGGGGGAAGCGAAGGGATTTACCGGTACGATATGCACAAAGACACGAAAAATTATTCGCAACAATTCAACTGTCTGATACGCAAAGTAACAGCAGGTCAAGACAGTATAATTTGTGAGGGAAGCCCGCCGCAGAACCTGAAAGAGACAACAAAATTGCCCTACAAATACAATTCATTGAAATTTGAATTTGCTGCCCCGTTCTTCGATCAGGAAGAAAAAACATTGTATAGCCATCAACTATTTGGTTATGATAAGGAATGGAGTAAATGGAGCAGGGAATCAAGCAAGGAATATACCAACCTTTGGGAAGGCAAATATACATTCAGGGTAAAAGCCAGAAATATTTATGATGTAGAGAGCGAACCAGGCAATTACCAAATAAGTTTTCTTCCGCCCTTTTATCGTAAATGGTGGGCATACCTTATTTATGTATTTCTATCTTGTTTATTGGTTTTTGGTATTGTAAGATGGAATTCAAGACGATTGCTAAAAGAAAAAGAACGATTGGAAGATATTGTGAAGCAACGTACCACAGAAATAATTGATAAGAATTCAGAACTTGAGGAACAATATAAGAAGATTGAAGAACAAAATCTCCATATCGAACACAAGAACAACGAACTTGTAAATCTCAATGCTACAAAAGACAAGTTTTTCTCCATTATTGCGCATGACCTTCGTGGCCCGTTAGGAGGATTTATGGGATTGTCTCAAATAATGGCAGAAGAATTATCAAGCCTCACCACAGAAGAGGTACAAGAATACGCAGTCAGCATGAACAACTCAGCAACCAATCTTTTCCGATTGCTCGAAAACCTGCTCAGTTGGGCAAGGATGCAGCAAGGTTCCATCCCTTTCGATCCCAAATACTGGGAATTGGTCTCATTGGTAAATGAAAGTGTGGAAATGATCAGGGAACCAGCCAAGAGCAAAGAGATTGAAATTGACTACAATATTACTGAAGGCATAATGGTTTTTGCCGATAAAACCATCCTTCAAACGGTCATCCGCAATCTTGTTTCAAATTCGATAAAATTCACAAAGAAAAGTGGAAAAATAACCTTGTCTGCTGAAGCAAAGGAAGGCAAAACAGTGGAAATATCCATAAAGGACAATGGCATAGGGATGAACAAGACAATGGTTGACAATCTGTTCAAGCCAGATGTTCGTACAGGAAGGAACGGTACAGAAGGGGAACCCAGTACCGGATTGGGGCTGCTTCTTTGCAAAGAGTTTGTTGAAAAACATGGCGGAACAATCCGGGTTGAAAGTGAAGAAGGATACGGAAGTACTTTTACCTTTACAATACCCGGTTAATCCACTTTTACAAGACACAAAACCCATTCGATGCTAATCTTTTATTATTTTTGTAAAATTGGATCTAAAAGAAAAAAACAAAATAATATCATAGTATTATGAAAGCAAAGGTTATTGAGAATGAGACTAAAAAGTCAATTGAAGAGATAAAAAATGAAAATCCGACATACTATGTTGCCATTGGTGCTTCGGCAGGCGGATTGGAAGCAATCGAAACTTTTTTCACCAATATGCCTCCCAAAAGTGGTTTGGCCTTTATTGTCATTCAGCATCTTTCGCCCGATTATAAAAGTTTGATGGTGGAGCTTCTTTCAAAGAAAACTCTTATGCAGGTTCATCGTGCCGAGGATAATATGGTAGTACTTCCAAACAATGTTTACCTTATCCCGCCAAAAAAGAACCTTAATATTTTTCATGGTAAACTGTTTCTGACAGAACAAGATCATTCACGTGGAGTGAATCTTCCAATAGATGTGTTTTTCAAGTCATTGGCCGAAGATCAGGTCGAAAAATCTATTGGAATTATACTTTCGGGTACCGGAAGCGATGGAACGCGTGGTTTACGTGTTATTAAAGAATATGGCGGTATGGTAATGGTTCAAAAAGAGGATACTGCCAAATTTGATGGAATGCCGAGAGCTGCAATATCCACCGGATTATCTGATTTTATTCTGCCACCAGATGAAATGCCTGTTCAACTGCTGTCATTTGCAAAACATCCTTATGCAGCAAAAGCCGTCCGTTCCGAAACACTTTTAAGTGATGAAGAAGGGTTGACACGTATATTTTCAATTTTAAGAGAAAAGTGTAAAGTTGATTTTACTTTCTATAAACCAAGCACTATAACACGAAGAATTGAAAGACGAATGGCTATCAATCAGACTGAAGACATAAAAGAATATGTCGGATTTTTGGTTCAGAATCCGGGTGAAGTAATAGCACTTTACAGAGAGTTATTAATAGGAGTAACAAGCTTTTTTCGCGATCAGGAAGCGTTCGATGTTCTTTTGCAAAAATGGATGCCCGAAGTGTTGAATACAGCGATTAACCGCGAAGTGAGATTTTGGGTTGCAGCCTGTTCAACAGGTGAAGAGGCATACAGTCTGGCAATACTTGTGCGCGAATGTATGGAAGAAAATAACCTGAATATAGACGTTAAAATATTTGCTACCGATATTGACCGTGATGCAATACATTTTGCAGCAACCGGAATCTATCCCGAAAGTATTGCTGCAGACCTTTCGCCAAAGCTTTTATCCAAATATTTTTATAAAAAAGATGATCATTTTCAAATTGCACGGAATGTTAGAGAAATGGTAGTATTTGCACAACATAATTTAATAAAAGACCCGCCGTTCACCAACATTTCATTTTTGAGTTGTCGGAATTTACTAATCTATTTTCAACCCATTCTGCAAAGAAAAGTATTTGAATTTTTTAATTTTTCGCTTAATCCCAATGCGATTTTAATGCTTGGTACAAGTGAATCAACAAGCGATATGGCCGAATATTTCGAGCCTTTGGAGCAAAAATGGAAAATTTACAGGTCTAAGGGGCGATCAAAACCAATTTCAGACTCGTCTCATCTGTTGTCGGTTACCGATACCAGAAGCAGGGAATTGAGAAATCAATTTTCCGGTGTAAGACGTAGCCTCAGAGTTTCTGAAGAAGATCGCGTATTAGAACGTTTTATTCAAACTGTATCAACAGAATATCTGCCACTTTCAGTCATTGTAAACGAACAACTCGAAGTTTTACATACTCTTGGCGATCCACAGCATTATTTCAAATTGCCAAGCGGAAAACTTGTAAACGATATTTCGAAAATGGCCATAAAAGAGCTTTCAGTGCCATTAACTACCGGAATTCAAAAAGTTTATCGTCAGCATCAGGAAGTCAGGTTCTCGAACATAAGGATTCATCAAAATAATATTGAGACTTTAGTTGACCTGCGAATAATGCCACTAATCCAAAAAAAAGGACAGGAAAATCTGGTCGCCGTGATTATTGGTGAAACGAAAAAAATGGATCCTTTAGATCAGGTTCAACATTATCAATCGTACGATTTATCCAAAGAAGCCGAAGAACATTTGCGCGATTTGGAGCAGGATTTGCAATTTACCCGCGAAAATTTACAGGCCACAATCGAAGAATTGGAAACTTCAAACGAAGAATTACAAGCCACAAACGAGGAATTATTAGCCAGTAACGAAGAGTTACAGTCAACAAATGAAGAATTGCAATCAACTAACGAAGAGCTTTTTACAGTTAATGCCGAATACCAAAGCAAGATTATTGAATTAACCGAATTGCATAATGATATTGAAAATATTCTGAGTGCCTCGCAAATTAGTTTCCTGCTCTTAGACGAGAACCTCGAAGTAAGACGTTTTTCACCGGATATCACAAAACTTTTTAGCCTCCTGACAAATGATATTGGTCGCCCGATAACGCACATCAGCCATTTCATTTTGACCATTGACCCGATAAAAATAATCAGGGAGGTACAATTAAACTCGCGTACTACTGATATTGAAGTCAATACTACTGACGGACGTTACTATTTAATGCGTGTTGAACCTTATGTAATTGGACCTAAATCCTATTCAGGAATAGTTGTATCACTGATTGATATTACTGAATCAAAAAAATCAAAAAATGAAATACAAGTTTTAGAAGACCGGTTTCGGACTCTTTTCGAAACAATAGAATTAGGTGTTGTATATCAGGATCTAAAAGGGGAGATAATCTCAGCTAATCCGGCGGCTGAACGTATATTAGGTTTAACTATCGAACAAATGCGTGGGAAAAAATCTATTGATTCCCGATGGCGTGCAGTTCGCGAAGATGGGACTCCATTCCCTGGCAGTGAGCATCCGGCGATGATCTCCCTTGAAACAGGTAATAAAATTAATAATGTGATTATGGGTGTTTATAATCCTCAAAAAGAGGCAACCGCATGGATAAATATATGTTCTGTCCCTTTGTTTAAGGGCAATTCCATAAAACCATTTCAGGTTTACACTACTTTTCAGGATATTACCGAACGCAAACAGGCACAGCTTGACTTACTGATCAATGAAGAGCAGTACAGGCAGTTATTCAACGAAATTAATCAGGGAATCGCTTTACATGAAATGATTTTTGACGAAATGAATAAGCCTGTTGACTACCGCTTTTTAAAAGTTAATCCGGCCTTTGAAATTCAGGTAGGTTTAAAAGCTGATGATATAATTGGAAAAACAGTTTTGGAGGTTATACCCGATTTGGATTATAGCTGGATAAAACAATATGGTGATGTAGTGATTAATGGCAAACCATGTCACTTTACTCAATATAGTGCGGAACTCAAAAAACACTTTGATGTTAGAGCTTTCAGACCTGCTCGAGGCCAATTTGCAGTTATTGCAAATGATATTACCGAACTTAAACAAATAGAAATTGAATTACAGGAAAATATCACAATGCTAAATTTGGCAATGGACACTGCAAATATGGCTTGGTGGGACCTTGATTTAATTACAGGCCATGTCGCTTTTAATAAACGGAAAGCCGAAATGTTGGGTTATCCACCCGAAAAATTCAAACATTTTAATGATTTTGTGAATTTGGTACATCCTGAAGATCGTAACCGAGTGATGGATGCAATGCAGGGACATATTGACGGATTTTTGGAAAAATACGATACATATTATCGAATCAAAACAATAACCGGAAATTTCAGGTGGTTTCACGATACAGGTTCTATTGTAAAAAGAGATTCAAAAGGTTTCCCGATAAGGGTAACAGGTTTAGTTTTTGATGTCACTGATCAGAAAAAAACAGAGGAAGCACTTTTGTCATTTGGTCATCAATTTGAAAATCCCGATAAAAAAATTAATTAACCGGAAATAATTAATCAAAACTGATATGACTGACAAGCTTAAATATTTACGCGATGAAGCAGAGCGGATATTAAACGAAAACCGAAATCTGAAAACTGATGTTCCATTAGGCGATTTCAACAGAGTCGTTCATGATTTAAAGGTGTATCAAATTGAACTTGAGCTTCAAAATGAAGAGCTGCGAAATACCCAAAAACAGAATGAGGA
>CAILKW010000334.1 GCA_903834845.1 uncultured Bacteroidia bacterium
CAAATAATCGTTCAAATTGATCTGCGCCATTTATATCATAATAATGTTCGAGCATAGAGATAAACAAGCTTTTACCAAAACGGCGCGGGCGGAGGAAAAACAAATAGGGTGAACCCATTTCCTCAATTACTTCGATGTACTTTGTTTTATCAACAAAATAGTAATTTTCGGATTTTATTTTATCAAAACTACTTATCCCGTAAGGTATCTTTTTCATTTCCTTTGAATTATTACCATGCAAAGATATGAAAGATATTGCGAAGCAGTTACAAAAAAAACTGCACTCAACAAGCAAAAGTTGAGCAATTGAATAAAGTTGAAAAAAACCATTGGAAAAATGGGATAAGTGAAACAACAGTTTACCTTTGTAACAGCATTTCAGTAATAATGAAGAATTTTTGACGATGGAAACAGACAACAAAAATGTAGTAATTTTGCCAATTGGCTTTACTGTATTAATTTTGAATACATTAGTGAATATTATCAAGTATGAATAACCAAGAAATAATCACCATAATGGAGGTTAGATAATCGTTAGGGTGCATTAAAACAGACCATCAACCAACTAAATGACAATAATATGAGACTATTTTCAATTTTAATTACACTGCTTGGAATTACGATAAATGTATTCGGACAACAAGAAGTGAAATTTAAAGTAGAGGAATTATCAAAACCTGAGAAATTATTAATCAAACGAGATTATAATGATTTGTATAAGTGGCTGATACTTTCTGATGTAAATATGTATCCCTTTGAGGTTGAAAAAGGCAGTATTGATTTCCCTTTTAATATTATTGCAAAAAGTGAAGCTCGAGACAGTTTAGTGATTTTTGGATACCATTCTTTTTTTAAAGGAATGTATCAGGCTTATGCAGACCACAGACCTTTTGTCATATCGCCCGATATTATTTGGCTATTAATAAGTCAAGGATTTGCCCGACACGTAAGTGCAAACTCTGAATTATTGAGAAAATATTTCGTTGATTTTGATGGTAAATTATCATTGATTGTCAGAAATGACAGTTTACAGTTGGATAGCCCTGCAAGTTCTTGGGAAAAGATTTTTCCTGAATTCACAAAACAGATTTCAGAGCATACAGGGACTGATTTAATAAATGTTTTGACTTCTGACTATTCCACAACTACACCAGTTGAGAAAATTGCATCTGAAATAACAATTATGGAAGCAATGGAACCATACTTCGAATTCATTGTAATACGTATAGTGTGTGGAATTCCTGAAATCACGTTAAAAGGTAAAACAGAAGATTGGCAAAAAATTTATGACAAAACCAAAAAATTAGGAAAGTATGATTTAAAATGGTGGACAGATGAACTTGAACCCATTTTAAACGAGTTTATTAAAACATCAAAAGGGGAAATTGATAAAAAATTCTGGATGAATATGTTTAAATACCATTCTCAGGAAAAATATGGTGCACCTAAAATAATTGATGGTTGGATTGTTAAATTCTTTCCATATGACAAAGACGGTAAACGAAATAATTTAAAACAATTAGAAGGTGGAGGCAATTTACCTGAAGAAATTGTAAAAGTTGGCTTAAAATATATCGAATCATTTGGAGACTCTACCCATACTACTCCATTAGAACTTTGGGCTGGATTTATTGGGCTAGAACAAAATTCAAAAGATTTTACCCTAACTCCTAAAATTGGTTGGATGATTAGAAAAAAGGATATTGATAATACTGGATTAAAATACCAATTTAAAAAGCAAGCAGATTCCGGAATATCCATTAAAGTAAAAGAAATACCAAATGCAATTTATGAATTGAAAGAGATATACCAACTTGAAATTTCTTTTATAGATAGCATAATAATACCTGATAAAATGAAAGAAATTAAAATCGAGAAACTTAAATTATCTGGAAAAATTGACAAATCGGAAATTGAGCGGATAAGTAAAATGTTTCCTGATACAGAATTGATTATAAACAGATAGACAATTAACACACACTAACACGCAATATGCGCAAGCTGGGTGTTGTGGATAATCTAAAGTTTAACACATTTAATAAAAATTGCAACGGTTTGATAAGTTGAAGCTTCGAAATCCCAGCCTCCGCATATTGCCATACGTTATCCCCAAGTTTAACCCAAGTTGCATTTTCAGTTTTTTAATATATTAATATACAGGACATAGCTAGGGTACTGTTCGTTGGCGGGACTACAAATAAATGCTCCTGCTACCCGACCTTGAGTACAGTTGTTTTTCGATAAAAAGGCATTTG
>CAILKW010000335.1 GCA_903834845.1 uncultured Bacteroidia bacterium
ATCCACTCAGATTTTTTACAGTAAACTCAAAAACTGTGTAGTTTTCTTAGATGCACTAAGTAAATACCCGCATGGTGGCTTTGATTATTATTTCAATCGGACTAAAATAAAAATACTCCTGCAAAGTTTAAAGCCTTGCAAGAGTATTATTTGATTCGTAATTATTTCTAAATCAGAAATAAAGATATCGTCAGAATTTATGCCTTCTTCGAATGATCGGGTGTGATACTGTCGTAATTATCCTTTGTCCTTTTCAAGGGAAGGATACCAGCCATTTCGCCGATTACATTCACCAGATCGCTGCCAGTTGGAACTACAATCTTGGCATTGTCCTTTAAAGCGGTCTCCATTGCCTGAATTCGGCGAAGCATTTGGGCATTACCCACAAAGTACTTCTCAGCCGCTTCGTTGACTAACGCAATTGCTTGTGCTTCACCCTCGGCACGAAGTATAGCACCCTGCTTAATCCCTTCAGCACGGCGTATTTCGGCACGTTTTTCACCATCAGCCCTCGTTTCAGTAGCAGTAGCAAAGTCAATAGCAGCAATCTTTTCGTTTTCAGCTTTTACAATCTTGTTCATTGTTTCCTGTACATCCTTTGGCGGATCAATCTCTTTGAGCTCGGTACGTACAATTTCGATTCCCCAGTTGGCTGTCTCATCAAGCAATGTGGCATGTAGCTCTTTGTTAATCTTACCACGTTCGCTATTTGCCGATTTAAGAGTCATGGTTCCGATGATATTTCGTAAGGTTGTTCGAGCCAGATTGACGATCTGGTATTCGATATTGTTTACGTTGTATTGCGAATTTTTAACGCTTTCTTCGTCCGCTTTAATCTTAAAATAGACCTGTGCATCAACTCGTGCGTTAAGGTTATCGTTGGTGATAATCTCTTGAGGTTCAGCGTTAATCATCTTTTCGGTAATGTTGATTTGATACATTCGATCAATTACCGGAATGATCCAGTTAAAGCCGGAAGAAGCAAAATGATTGTACTTCCCAAGTCGTTCGACTAAGGCACGTTGAGTAGGCCTGACAATGCGAATGCCAATAAAAAAGAACAAAACAACGGCAATGCTGATAATTGGTATAATACTTTCCATCTGTATAAAATTTAAATGTTTATATTTTCCTGTTGGTTTTCCAACACAGAATTATCAGCAAATATAATAAATTTTGATGTCAAAGTATTTCAAATTTGAATTTAATTTTCTACGTTTACAAGTTATTTTCAATTTTCGTTTTGATAAAATTTTAAACTATGAAAAATGACAATTTCGATAACTATTCAGAGAAATTCCTTGAAAATCTGCTTCTGGGAAACAGACAGAATTGCTCTACCATTGCCAAACAATATCTGAATAATACCCCGTCTGTTATAGACCTTTACGAAGATGTTTTTAAGGTTTCTCTCTATGAAGTCGGTCGGCTATGGGAGACTAATAAGATCAGTGTAGCTACAGAGCATTTGGCAACAGCCATTACTGAGGGAATTTTGAACGAACTCTTTGATCAAATTATTTCGAAAAAAAGGTACAACAAAAAAGTAATTGTAGCTTGTGTTGAAAATGAACAGCATCAAGTTGGAGCGAAAATGGTGGCAGACACTTTTGAAATGTATGGATGGGAAAGTTTTTTCCTGGGAACTGGTATTCCTTCTAATGAGTTAATCCGTTATATTCAGGAGATTAAACCTGATTTATTCGCAATATCTTTAAGTATTTACTTCAATTTTACAAACTTAATCAGGTTATTGGAAAAACTCAGGCATGAATTTCCTGAATTACAAATATTGATTGGTGGACAGGCATTCAGTCATATTTCACCTGAAATAGTAAGTAAATTAGGCGATATTACACACATTGGTGATTTGTATTTACTCAAAAAATATATTCAATTCTTAAATTCAAATTTTAATACGAACGATCATGGAACGAAATAATTTAATTTTATCAGCACAAAAACTTATGCAGGTAAGTGAACAGTTTGCTCAAGAGTATAGTTTGAAAAAAGACTTACTTGTTGATGAAATGAATAAAAAAATGATGGCACGAGCAGATCTTAACGATTTGGTGGGTGCAAATAATATTGAAATGATGAAGGATAATAATGCTAACCATGCCCGTTTTATGGAATCAATTTTTTACCAACATTCGGCTGAAGTATTGGTGCATACCGTTTTATGGGTTTTCAGAGCCTACCTTTCGCGGAATTTCAATTCGACTTATTGGGCTGCTTTACTTAACGGATGGATAGAAATCTATAAAATAGAGCTCACAGCCGATTGCTTTAATGCAGTTTATCCATATTACAACTGGATGCAGATTAAAATCCCGATTTTTGTGAAAATGGCTGAGGAGAAGCTGAACTCTCAAAATTCGCTGCATTAAAACTCAGAGTTTTTTATGAGCAACTACAACTCAATTTCAGATTGGAATGATTTAATTCCCAGCCTGCTTTTAAAGGGCAGATCAATAGCAGTAGGCGTTTTTGACCTGAAAGGTATTATGTTGGATGCAAATCAAGCTATGTGCTACTTTTTAGATACCAATATTGCAGAAAATACTCCGAAGAATAGTTTTGTAAATCCCGAATTTTGTTCTTTTGTAAACAATGTTGTAGAAGGGAAGGTTTTTGAAGGGCTTATGACAATAGGGAATCGCGAAGCCATAAACTATTCGTTATCGGCCAATGTTTTCAGGAGAGGTGATAACATTATGGTTTTTGCTGAGGCAGATGTTCTTAACCTTTTCTTCGAAAATGATAGAATGAGTCTTCTTAACCAACAGGTAAACAACCTGCAACGTCTTTTAATTAAAGAAAAAAAAACTTTACAGGAAACCCTGAGTGAATTGAAAGAGACACAACTTATGCTTGTTCATTCTGAAAAGATGAATGCCTTGGGTCAGCTCGTAGCCGGTGTTGCCCATGAAGTAAATAATCCGATTGCCTTTGTTTACAGTAATTTGTTTTCCTTTGAAAAATATATCAGCGAATTTGTTCGGGCTTATAAACAATTGGAGGAGCTGATTGTTGAAAATTGCAATAATGAATTGGTAAATTTAGCTCTGGAAATAAGAGCGAAAAACGACTTGGATTATTTGATAGATGATATTTCGGACATGACCACGCAATCGAAAATAGGTGTCCAACGGGTAAAAACAATTGTTGACGACCTGCGGAAATTTTCGAGATTAGATGAATCAGCAATTAAAAATATTGATCTTATCGGAAATATATCCTCAACTGTTGCTATTGCAGGTCTTGAATTTAGTAAGCGAAACATTCAATATAAATTAATTGCTCCTGAACAATTGATTGTTGAATGTTACCCTGGTCAGTTAAACCAGGCTTTACTCAATATAGTTTTAAATGCTGCTCAAGCCATTGAATCGAAAGGAAATATCACTATTTCAGTAAAAGAAGATAAAACAAATGCACTTATTACAGTGGCTGATAATGGGTGCGGTATTCCGGAAAATATTAAAAATAAAATATTTGATCCTTTTTTTACAACCAAGCCTGTTGGCAGCGGAACCGGCTTGGGATTAAGCATTACATATAAGATTATCACTGAATTGCATAAAGGAATCATCGAAGTGGATTCAATGGTTGGACATGGTACCAGCTTTACTATTTCGATCCCTAAAAAACAAATTAGGTAAAAAAAAGTATTTTAGCGAAACATTTAAGAATGGATGTAAATACAAAATTGAAATTATGAGTGTAATGGATAAAGATGTGCAGGATATGTATAGTCTTCTGGTTATTGATGATGAATTGGAAATAACAAAGTCTATTTTCCGGCAATTCAGGAAAAAATACAAGGTTTTCTCGGCTACATCCGCAAAAGAAGGTATGGCAATAATGGAGAATGAACATATTCAGGTTGTCCTGTCTGATCAGCGTATGCCGGAAATGACAGGGATTGACTTTTTTGGAATAATTAAAGACAAATACCCAGACGCATTAAAACTCCTAATTACCGGATATACCGATATTGAAGCAGTTATCGGAGCAATTAACGAGGGTCAGATATTTAGGTATATTACTAAACCCTGGCATCCTGATGAACTTGATTCTATACTAAAAGAGGCTTTCGAAAAATATGAATTGATAACTAACAATCGCAAGTTATTGCGTAGCTTAAAGGATACTAATCTTCTACTTGAGGAAAAAGTAAAGTTCAGAACTGCCGAGCTCGAAAGCATGAACATTAAGTTGACCGAATTAAATAAAGAAAAAAACAGTTATATCGGAATGGTTGCCCATGACCTTCGTAATCCAATTGGAACTGCGTTGGCTTTCTCCGATATTTTGCTCAATGAGTATGATGAGCTTTCCAAAGAAGAACATTTGGAATACCTAGGCTATATTAATAGTACTTGTTCATTTTCAATGAACCTGATACATGATTTTCTGGATATATCCAAAATAGAAGCAGGTATTTTTGATTTGAACCTCACAAAGCAGAAATATGTTTCTTTTGTGCATAATAATGTTAAGTTAAATGAGTTACAGGCAAAAAAAAAGAATCAAACAATATTAATATCATCAAATATACATGATATTCAGTTTAGTTTCGATAAAAACAAAATTGAACAAGTGTTGAACAATCTGTTAAGCAATGCTGTTAAATACTCGTACCATAATACTAAAATTGTTATTGACATTTCATTGTCTGATAATAACGTTGTTACAAGAATAATTGATGAGGGACAGGGAATCCCTGATCATGAGCATACAAATTTATTTATGCCATTCCAAACAACCTCGGTAAAACCAACATCAGACGAAAAATCAACTGGTCTCGGATTAGCAATTGTCCGAAAGATTATCGAGGCCCACAAAGGTACTATTACCCTTGCCAGCGAAGTAGGAAAAGGTTCGGTTTTTACATTTAAAATTCCTTTATAAACTGATAATTATGACGAAAATTGTTGTTTTGGGTGCAGGGATATCAGGTCACACTGCAGCAGCTTTTATTAAGAAAAAGCTTGGTAAGGCACACGATGTTGTAGTCGTTAGTCCGGGTGCTTATTACCAATGGATACCATCGAATATCTGGGTCGGAGTTGGGAAAATGACCATAGAACAGGTGCGATTCAAGCTTCAGCCCGTTTACGATCGGTGGAAAATTGACTTTCGGCAAGCCAAGGCCACTGCAATTTTCCCGGAAGGCGATAAATCAACGGCACGTCCCTACATTTCAATCGAATACACAGGCGAGACACGAAAAGGCGAAACTGACCGAATAGATTACGATTACCTTGTAAATGCTACAGGTCCAAAACTTAATTTTGCAGCAACCGAAGGACTGGGTCCGGAAAAATTCACACATTCTGTATGCTCATGCGACCATGCTGTTGCTACCTGGGCCGCACTTCAAAATTGCATTGCACGCATGGAGAAAGGTGAAAAACTCCGTTTCCTCATTGGTACGGGACATCCAACAGCCACATGTCAGGGAGCGGCTTTTGAGTATGCACTCAATTTAGCTTATGAAATAAAATCACGCGGTTTATCACTTATGGCGGAGATCACGTGGATATCAAATGAATATGAATTAGGCGATTTTGGTATGGGTGGGGCTTTTATAAAACGTGGCGGATATGTTACGCCTACAAAGGTTTTCAGTGAATCAATTTTTGCAGAATATGGCATCCGTTGGATTAAAAGGGCTGGTGTAAGTAAGATAGAAGAAGGTCTTGCTCATTACGAAACCCTCGACGGACAATTTCATACCCAACAATTCGATTTTGCCATGCTTATACCTGCATTTGCGGGCGTAGGTTTAAAGGCGTTCGATAAAGCGGGTGAAGATATCACAACAAAGCTTTTTGCACCAAGCGGCTTTATGAAGGTGGATGCAGATTATTCCGGTAAAGCATTTGAAGATTGGTGTGTTGACGATTGGCCTTCGGTTTATCAGAATCCTGTTTTCACAAATCTTTTTGCCACTGGAATCGCTTTTGCACCGCCTCACCAAATTTCTAAACCTATGAAAAGTCCTAATGGAACACTTATTACACCTGCTCCTCCACGAACCGGAATGCCTTCAGGTGTTATAGGAAAAATTGTGGCTCTCAATATTGTTGATCAGATTCGGAATGGTCGTACCGATTTCAAGCACAAGGCATCAATGGGAAAGATGGGTGCAGCCTGTGTGGTTTCGGCAGGTTTTAGTATGATAAAAGGGAATGCTGCTACAATGACAGTTTTCCCAATCGTTCCCGACTGGCAAAAATTTCCTGATTGGGGGCGCGACCTAAACTATACAATGGGAGAGGCAGGTTTGGCAGGGCATTGGATCAAACTTTTTCTGCATTATATGTTTATTCACAAAGCAAAAGGCTATCCGTTCTGGTGGCTTTTACCCGAGTAAATCATTTTATTATTTATAATTAAGCAAATTTAAAACAATGGCAAAAAATATAGTTCGCGGTTATTACGATGAATCTTACCCTCCAATCCCAACCAAGGGAACACGCTTCTGGCGCAGGAATCTGATATGGCAAAGCTGGCGTTTTATTGTTCTCAACCTAAAAATGATGCGTATTATCGTGGGTGGACATTCGTAATATTAATCTTATTATTTATCTCTGTAATACTGTACAAATGCAGCAATAGGAAGTCCCAGATTCGGATAATTTGAATACGGATGTGGATTTCCTTTCTGAACAACCAATCGTTTTGATCCCTTGTAACCCTCGAATGGTAGCTCGTCATCTTGTTGGTTGTAACCATTTTCGTTGTCAATTGTAATTGAGGCATCAACAATATATACTCCTTCCTTTTCTCTCTTGTCGAAAACATCAATTACATTTTTGCGAGCCTCCCACATAGCTGCGTTTTGACGAACGGTAAAATCGCCTGCCGCATTGTCGAGGATACCGCAGCTACTGCAAGGCGTACAAATAACCAGCCTCCCATCAGGAACAGCTTCCCGGTATGACAACAGAAGTAATTCCATCCGGCTGTTCCATTTAGAAAAGTCAATTGGCATAGGTTGACTTCTGAAATCGTTAAGACCCAACATAACAATTAAGAATTTTGGGGCACTGATATTCCACATTGACAGATATTTAGAATATTGAAATGACCAAATAAAAGTTTCGCCATCCGTTTTCGCCCACAATTTACCATTCCAAACCACTAATGTTTTGTTTTCGTAATCGTACATCAAATCATCCTTTTCGGGTTTGTCCAGATAGCCCTCAGTATTAAACTTGCTGCAATCGTATCCCGAGCAACTATATTCGGGTTCAAGTCCTGTACTTATAATTGTTTTGTTTTTTACTCCGATAGCTGTTTTCCAGAAATTTGTTGACCCCCAGTACCGGAACTTCCCCTGAGGTTGTAAAAATGGGTTGAAAAATAAGGGTTTTTCAAGGCTGTTTGAAAAATAGTTTTCAAGTGTCCAGCCTCCGCGCCCTTCGTGATACTGTCCCTTAAAATCGTTTACACTCCTCAATCCAACACATTTCACATTAGGTACGTAAGTATTTTCAAGGAAGGCCGACTTAAAATAATTTCCCTTGGTGAAGCTGTCACCCAGAAATTGGACAAACACTTCATCCGTGCCAACGCCAGCCTCACCTGCTACAATGGTACTTTCAATGGTTTTTGTGACACTAAATTCATCGCCATTTACCAATTCGACTTTTATTGTTTGTCCGGTAACAGGGCTTTTAACAGAGGCAACCTTCTCGTATCTGCGTGAATAAGTTGCTGTTCCACTAAATCTTACAAAATCATCGTAAGGCCGCCATCTGCGGAGAAAAGTTTGTATAAACATATCGTTTTGAACTCCGGCAAGCATATATTGCTTCGAGGGAAGGCAAACATCATTCTTCAAAACATACCCTGTCTGTGCAGAGATGCTGCCAAAAAAGGAAAACAGCGTGACAAATAGCAATAAATATTTCATAAGGCAATTATTTAAACATCAAAGATCAAACAGCGAATATAATGTAAAATATTCAGTAACCGTATTTTTTGTTGTCTTATGTTTAAAAAATTAACACATAGAAACATAGGTTTATTATATGCACATAGTTTTTTACATTCAAGACTATTGCAACCTAAGCTGACATTACCTAATGTATAGGCTTGTAGGGATTTTGTATTTCCTATGTGCCTAATGTGTTTTTTCCTATGTATCTATGTGTTTTAAAAAAAAAATAACACATAGAAACATAGGTTTATAATAGGCACATAGGTTTTTACATTCAATGCTATTGCAACCTAACCCAAGTTGCATGAAGGAAGTACACCAAACTTAATTTTAGATTTTGTAGGTGGTTGATATTTAAGTATATAAAATATGTGTTTTGTATTATATTGATATATAGTACGTTGCAAAA
>CAILKW010000336.1 GCA_903834845.1 uncultured Bacteroidia bacterium
GCAAAATTTAGTTTCCCAAACGTATGGTTTATAGACTTCAACACCGAAAATATATTGAATGTTATTAAAATTACGCAGTGATGCTATAATAAAACTTCCTTTTCCGCAGGTTGGCTCAATTACAATATCAGGAGAAATGTTTTTTGACGACAAATTAAAAGTTATCTTATTGGCTAAATCGGAATTGGTCTGAAAATCTCCGTATTCTGCTCTATCAGGTTCTTCAACAATGATATGATCAACTGAAAGAACTTCCTTAAGCGTTTTCAATTCTTCGTTATTTTCAAAAAAATTCATGATACCGAAGGCGTCAACCATTTTTTGATTTGCCTTTTTAAAGGATTTGATATTTTTCAGATCATCATCTAAGAAATTTGAAACCTGAAGTGTAATAATTGCTTCAAATACTTTCATAATTGTAAATTGTATCAACAGTTAATACCAGGTATAGAAGTTTCAAAATCATCACGAAGAAAAAACCGGATGCCGATATCGTTGATTTCCATCCCCACAATTCCAATAACAATCAGATTTACAAGTATTTTTTCACCTTTACGGCGTGGAAGTTTTGATTTACGGGTAAATTGATTGAGGGATAGATGTTGATCGGATGTAAGTAACATGAGCAGTCGTTTTTCTTCATCCGAAAATTTAATAAATACACCGTTATTACTCTTTTGCTGTTCCCAAACTTTAAGCAAAATTCCCGGAGCGACAATATTCTGGTCATCTTTCCTGATGTAAACCATCCATTTCCCTTCCTCATTCTGTGCGAAATGCGGCATCTCCTTGCTTTTTTGGATTTCGATTTCGAGGACAGTTTTACCCTCAATAAGCCATTGATGTGTTTGAAAATTTACCGGAGGTTTACTGTAAAGCTTAGCTGCTGCTTCAGCCATATAATATTCTTCATCCGAACGAACACCCGCCACCGAGCCGTTATCCCTGATACCAAGCAACAAACGGCCCCCTTCTGTGTTGGCGAATGCGACCATGGAACGTGCGATCTTCCTTGAATCGTTGATGCAGTATTTGAAATCCTGCCGCTGGTGCTCCCCTTCGGCAATCATTTTATAGAATTTTGAATTCATCTTAATAAATAACCTTCATTACACATTGAAGACAGTCAAAATCAAGTTTCATTTCATTTTTCCCATCATTTAAATAAAAAGGTTCAGTGAAATTTAAAGGCTTACTACCGCCAAATTTAAGACAGAATCCCAATTGAAACTTCAGACAATGTTTAGTTGTCATCACAATCTTTCCGTGATGATTTGATTGTTTTTCAAATGCCATCTCCTGATTTTCGACACCATGCCGTCTGTAAAACTGCTTTGCAAGTCGGTTACTGATATTCCCTTCATATCCTATTTCATCCGCTGGAAAAGGATAACTATTAGGTTCATTGATAACTATATTTGTTGATTTTGGCATTCTTGCTTCAAGCATTCTGTCGAGCAGATCGCGGCGCATTGTATTCAGAACGGAAATCTGAAAAAAGTATTTTTCTATTCCGTTGGTTTCAACGCCTGTTACAACGAACGGAGTATCTCCTGATTTTGTCAGTTGATGTGTGATAGTCTCTTTTGATTTGAGAATATCGCGTGCTATGCTCTTAGTAAGATCATAATGAGTTGAAATAACATTACCTGACTCATCGGTAGCCGAAAGCTCAAAACCTATGAATGTTTCTTTTATTCCAATGTTGACACCTATCTTCCTTAATGTAAGATCAGCTTTAAGTTGCTGTTGAAATAGGTGATCGTAATTACGATAAACTTTTGCACCAACGTAAATTCCGTTTATTTTGTCAGGAAAAATCTTACCATTTTCTGAAATATTAACCTTGATACCTATACTTTCGCCTGTTTTGGAAATGAAAACAAACCCATCATTATTTGCGATTTCAATTGTCGTTTTAAGCTCAAAATGTTTATCTGACACTTTTGTAACGACACCAAGTTCTTCGCCCAAATATTTAGGTGTTTCGAAAGCAGTAATCTCTTTTGATCTTCCATGCAAAAAATATTCGGTGGCACCACGATTGAAAGACTTCATCGGGTTGGCATTAAAACTATATGACACTTTACCCGTGGAAGTAGCCTTATATTCTGGTTTATCTTCAAGAAAAGCATCAATCTTTTGACGGTAATATGCAGTTATATTCTGCACATAATCCACATCTTTTAATCGGCCTTCAATTTTAAACGATTGAATACCGGCTTCAGCAAGCTCTCTTATGGAATTGGAATGGTTTAGATCCTTCAAAGATAAAAGATGTTGATCGGATGTAATTACTTTTTTATCGGCATCGTAAAGGGAATAAAGCTTTCTGCATGGCTGTGCACAGGCTCCCCTGTTAGCACTCCGACCTCCGATTGCGTAACTCAAATAACAACGTCCGCTAAAACTAACACAAAGCGACCCATGAATAAATGCCTCTAACTCGATGGTGGTCTGATTCCTGATTTCGCGTATCTGAGCGAGGTTCAATTCACGGGCAAGAACGGCACGTTTGAAATGAACTGCTTCCAAAAATTTTATTTGTTCAGGATTGTAATTGTGAATTTGTGTACTTGCATGTAATGGAATTGGGGGTAAATCCATTTCAAGGATTCCCATATCCTGAATAATCAACGCATTTGCTCCAATTTCATACAAATCTTTTATCTGTTTCCTTGCGGCCTCCAGTTCATTGTCGTACAAAATTGTGTTTAAAGCAACATACACCTTGACACCGTAAACCTGCGCTGCCGAAATCAATTTGCCAATATCTTGCAAGGAGTTACAGGCATCCTCCCGGGCACCGAACTTAGGGCCACCAATATAAATGGCATCAGCACCATGAGAAATGGCAGCTCTACCGCAAAGCAGATTTTTTGCGGGAGCAAGAAGTTCCAGGGTTTTTGAGGATGCCATTTTATTTGATTAGGCAATGTCAACTTTAGCCTTATCTGCAATCAGTGCTTCCCAGTATTCAACTGCCCTGCGAGTATGGGGAATAACAATAGTTCCACCTACCAAATTGGCTACCGAGAATATTTCAAACAATTCTTCGGTATTCACACCAAGTTCGTGGCACTTTTCGAGGTGATATTTAACACAGTCATCGCATCTGAGAACCATTGAACTGACCAATCCGAGCATCTCTTTCGTTTTTGCAGTCAACGCTCCGTCCATGTAGGTATTCGTATCAATATTATAAATACGCTTCAACACTTTATTATCGGATGCCAGAATCTTTGCGTTCATTTTCTCACGATAAACTTGAAAATCATTAATTAAATCAGTCATTTATATTATGTTATTAGGTGTATTACTATTAAGATCTTCCATTATTCAAAAAATTACGGCTTCGGAAAATCAATCCGCTCAATTACTTCCCCAATTAGTGTTGTCTGAGTACAATCTTTAATAAGAACCTTCACATAATCACCAAATTGAATATCCTTATTAGGAAATACAACTAATTTGTTTTGTGAACTTCTTCCAAAAAACTCGCTTTTTTTCTTTTTCGAAACTCCTTCTGCCAAAACTTCAAATATTTGTCCAATATCACGATTGTTACTTTCGACCGAAAGTCTGCTCTGAAGTGCAATAATCTCTTCAAGTCTTCGTGATTTGGTTTCCTCGGGAACATCGTCCTCAAAATGAGTGTTAGCATAAGTTCCGGGGCGCATCGAAAATTTGAACATAAAAGAATTATCAAACTGCACCTGCTCCATCAATGATAATGTTTGCAGATGATCTTCTTCGGTTTCGGAACAAAAACCACAAAATACATCACTTGTAATACCACATCCCGGAATTATTTGACGAATTGCCTTAATTCGGTCGATGTACCATTCTCGATCGTACTTTCTATTCATTTTTTTAAGAATTGTACTACTTCCTGATTGAACGGGTAAATGGATATGACGACAAATATTGGGATATTTTACCATTGTAAGCAACAATTTGTCCGACAAATCTTTAGGATGTGATGTTGTA
>CAILKW010000337.1 GCA_903834845.1 uncultured Bacteroidia bacterium
GTGCATTACTGTAAACTAACAATTATGATTGCGCTGATGACAAGACTTCAACTATTCTACTCGCCATTATTATATATGTTGTTTTGAAGCGTGAATCATCCTACCTCCGTTTTCAATCTATCCGGATTCATACGATTATCAAATATTGTTACAATAGTAATAGTCTTTGTGTCGAATCTATAAAATAATGAAGTCTGTTTGGTGACAACAAGCATACGAAGTCCATTTACAAAATCTGTATGTGGACAAGATTTGGGAAATTTTTGAATTTGGATTTAGGATTTGTCGAGTTTTACTATAAAATCATTCTTGACTTTGGGTGTCCATTCCAATTACAAATACTCAAGCAGTTTTTCAAGTCGTTTGGATGCTCTTTTTGAAAGAATTAGTTTTCTCATTATCTGTGTTTACTCATGAACTCTTCGTAATCCACAACTTCTCCATTCTCTACTTCTTTAATTCCAAGTAAGATATCATCTTTTTGATCTTTTGAGAGGGTTTCCCAGAAATCTACATTCGAACTTTTACTAAAAATATTTCTAACTGATTTTAAAATACTTGGATTCTCAGTTTCTAAAATCAATTTCATTATCTCGATTTTTTCGGCTTGAATATTCATACTACCACTTTTTTGGCAAAATTAAGGAATTAATTTGAGAGAATCATCTTTGTGACTGTTTACTATACTTTTTAAAAGAGGAAGCAAATTACAGTCAAGCATTTTTAGATACTTCAACTTGTTGCGGACTCAAAACCATATTATAACAATTATCACTATTTCAGCACTTTACACACCAGTGGATATTTGTATTTGTTGGCAACCGATTGATTTTCTTCTGCATGGTTGAAACGCCATACTTGGTTTTCTGCACGTCAGATAATAAAGACTCAAAACTACATTGTCAGGTTTGAACAGCTGTACACCTGCCTAAAAGGAGTTTTTGTTGTAACGATTCTTTCTTTAATTGGCTCTGGCATACCTCGGTTGTTAATGGCCTTTCGAAGCTTCGCCCTTTCAGTCACATATATAAAATTGGTTTATGTGACTGATAAAGAATCCATACTTTCCTGTCCATCCAAAGCGACAAGTAACAAAAAGAATTTCCTCCGAGTCCTTTTTTTACAGGAATGTTCCATTTGTTCAGGCATTGAAAAGATCGGTCTCATCAGATTTTAAAAGTAATAAATAATACAATAGGTCAATAAAAAAGAGAAAACTTTAAAATATTTACTCTAAAGCTTTTGAATTGATAAACCTTCATGAGCTAACTCCATACTTTCAACAGCAATTTCGTTTCCGTCTGATTTCATATCCGTAATAGTCATTTTAACAGGAAAAGCATTGGCGAGTATCCAACTCATTGTAACGCCATGCGCCTCATCAAGCAGGCTTATCGTTATCATAGATCTCTTTATAGTATTCATCTTCATAAGGTTATATTTTTCCCACAGTACATTATTACCTCTGCACATACCTTTTTTAAGGGTTACATTCGAGAACTTCTTAATACCCGGCATTTTAACTGTGGAATAAACCTTACTATTTCCTCCACGGTATTCAATAACCTGTGTTTCGGCCGACAACCCTGTAACTTCCTGAAAAATAAATTCTAAACCATCCCATTTAACTTGAAAAGAGAATTTTACCAGCGGCCATGTTGCATCCGACTGTTTTGAACCATCTTCTGCCATAATACTCTATTTTATTAATTTCCAAAGGTAGAACTAAAATTGATTGTACGATATACACTTGGTGCTTTTTTTAGTGGTTTCATTAGTTAACAATAATCTAATCTTGTTGACAACATCAGCAACTGCAAAACCACAAATATCTAATTAAATGCTTGCTAATACCGTGAAAGTCAAACGTATTTTCAAATGTTTCTGATATATCCTTTAGCTGAGAGGGCTAAACCGCCCAGGTTACAAGAAATTAATCCTACCTTTGATGCTCAAAATGCTCCACAGAAAGATTACTATAAAAGCTTTGTGTGGTTTATTCAATATACTGAAATTCTCTTTTTCTAATATGCTTTATATCGGATACTTGATTGAATTATTGACATTAGGAATCATAAAAAATTACAGAATAATTTTTTAAATTATTGATATTCAGGGTTTTAACAAAATAATTTCACGCTTATATTTACCTTATTTTACTGATATTCAAATACATATATCATATTTTACAAAACTATTGATCAATGAAACAAGCTACATCAATAATCGTCATTCCATTGGCCTTATCTGCATTTACAGCCAATGCACAAGTTGAAAAACAAAAACCCAATGTTATTTTTATCCTTACCGACGACCAGGGCTACGGTGATCTGGCATGTAACGGCAATCAGTGGATAAAAACACCTGAGATGGATAAGCTTTATTCACAGGGTGTTCGGTTTACTAACTTCCACTCAGGAACAACCAGTGCGCCTACAAGGGCATCTCTGATGACTGGAAAACACTTTGACCGCGTGGGTGTCTGGCACACCATCATGGGAAGGTCTTTGTTGAAACCCGGAGAGAAAACCCTGGCAGACAGGATGAAAGAAGCAGGTTACTCGACAGCAATTTTTGGCAAATGGCATTTGGGTGACAATTATCCATTTCGGCCTCAAGACCGGGGTTTCGACGAGTCGTTGGTTCTTCGTGGAGGAGGTGTTGGTCAGGCTCCAGATTTTTGGAGAAACGACTATTTCGACGATACCTATTTCAGAAATGGAAAACCAGAGAAACAGCAAGGATATTGTACAGATGTATGGTTCTCGCAAGCCTTGCATTTTATCCAAAACAATAAAAGCCAGCCATTTTTCTGCTACATTGCCACCAATGCACCACACGGTCCATATAACGTTGACCCGAAATACAGCCAACAATATAATGGCAATCAACTAATCCCGAATAAGGATTTTTATGGGATGATTTCAAATATAGATGAAAATCTGGGTCACTTACGGAATGAGCTGGAGAAATTGGGTATTGCCGATAATACCATTCTTATTTTTATGACCGATAATGGTACAGCAGCGGGTGTGAATACAGATAATCAAGGCTATGTGAATATAGGTTATGGTGCAGGGATGAGGGGGAAGAAGGGTTCTGAATATGAAGGAGGACATCGTGTGCCATTTTTCGTTTATTGGAAAAACGGTGGAATAGTGGGTGGAAAAGATGAAGAACGCCTCGCTTTTGCTCCAGATGTTGCACCAACAATTTTAGATCTGTGTGGGATAAAAATTAAAGTAGAAGACCAGTTTGACGGAGTCAGCCTGAAACCATTGTTAAAGGATAATCCGGCTGAATGGCCGGACCGTATTTTGATTGTTGATACTCAAAGGGATGAAAAAATGAAAAAGTGGAAGAATAGTGCGGTCATGTCACAACAATGGCGACTGATCAATGGCACTGAACTTTATCAGATTGGTTGCGACCCTGAACAGCGTACAAATGCTGCTTCAAAATATCCGCAGGTAGTCAGCAGGATGAGGAATGCTTACGAAACATGGTGGAAAGGTATAGAACCTTCTAATGAGGAATTTTACAGTATCGTACTTGGCAGTGAACATGAAAACCCTGTAAGACTGTCCAGTCACGACTTGCATACAGATGGAGATAATCCGTCATGGAGTCAGGATATGGTTCGTAAAGGAATTGGCTCAATTGGCAAGTGGATGGTTGATGTGGCCGAGGCAGGGGAATATGAATTTAAAGTGATGCGCTGGCCGGGCGAGAGCGCGTTGCCGTTGCGATCCGCAGCACCGGATGGGAATGTTTTGCCCGATGGTAAAAATGCCTATATGAAAGGTAATGCGCTGAATATTATCAGTGCTAATATTCAGTTAAGAATAATTAATGAAACGATAGCAGTGCAAAATTCCAAACAACAGTCTGTTATATTCCGGCTCAAGCTCGACAAAGGCAAAAATTCATTACGGACAAGTTTTACCGATCAAAAAGGAAAGGAGTACAGTGCATATTATGTTGAAGTTAAACGGCTGTGAGTTTAATTTAGGAGGTTGGCTTTGCAGCCCAACTCAAAATAGATCATCCATTACAACTTCATTTTGTATCATTCCTGAATATTCATTTAGCTTAACTCCATAGGTGGTTATCATGGTAATGTGAACAGCTTTCTTTGTTTTTGTTTCCTCACGAAAAGCACCCACTTTATTCCTTAGGGTTTGGCTATAGTTTTTGTCTATCAAGAATTCTTCGGTAGAATACTTCATTTCGCATAAGTTGATTATCTGATCTTTGCGTTCGATCAATAAATCTATTTGCGCCCCTGGATCAGCTATACGGCTTCTCCATGAGGCAGTTTTACATTGTACGCCGGCAATGCCTAATTTCCATTTTATTTGATCAATATGCGCCAGACAAACCTGCTCAAAAGCGTAACCGCTCCATGATCTATGTTGTGGACTGTCAATGGAAGTTGACCAGAAGTGGGCATCGTTATATTCATTTTTCTGAATAAATTTAAAGTAGAACAAAGTGTAAAAATCGGTCAATTGATAAAGCCCATTCTTTGTTTTCTTATCCAAAGCGTTGTATTTTCTGATAAATTTACATTCTTCAAGTTCCTGAAGCATTTTCGTAGTGCTTCCACCATCCGGTAATTTTGATAATGAGAGTATTTCGTCACGGGATAAGCCTTTTGCCTTTTTTGCCAATGCCTCCACTATTCTCACATAATTCGCATGGTTTTTAAACAAAGAAGCATATAGGTTATTAAATTCGTTGCGCAGTTCCCCACTTTCGTTAAAAAACAAATTATCAATGTTTTGAGCCAGACTCATACCCTTTTCAAGCAAACTCAGATAATATGGGATTCCTCCCAAAATCATATAGCTTTCTACTATCTGATACCGGTTCAGCACGATATTTTTTGAAAGCAAATATTCTTCGCACTCTCCCAAAGTAAAAGGTGCAATTGACATTTTCTTAGTTACCCGATTGTGTAGCCCACCCTTGTTATTCAACAACTTACCAGTTATCCACGAAGTTGCTGAACCGCATACTATTAACAGAATGTCCCTTCTTGCTGATGCCCAATGATTCCAAAAATGTTCAAAAGCACTCAGAAAACCAGATTTTGGAGTATCCAGCCATGGTAATTCATCAATAAATACAAGTTTTCTTTTTGATTTTGATATTTCCAACAGTTCAATTAACTGCTGAAACGCAATAAACCACGTATCGGCAAATGAAATTGTGAAAGGATGATATTTTTGAATCGCAGCATGAAAATTTACCAATTGTTCCTTCATCCCGGCATTTGCCAAACCAGTCATCTGAAAATCAAATGTGTTGTTAAAAAATTCCCGGATAAGGAAGGTTTTTCCAACTCTTCTTCTGCCATAGACTACTACAAACTCTGAGCTATCACTTGCTATATAAGATTTTAGCTTTGCTTTTTGTTCTATTCTTCCAATGATTCGGCCCATGATACAAGTGTTTTAATCGGCTGCAAATGTATTTATTATTTATGATTCCGCCAAATATGAAGTGTATATATAGCGGTAACTAAGTTTTAGTTGGCGATTCCGCTGATTATAATTGTTTGGATGAACCAAAATAACTTTTGCAAAGAACCAGAATCACCGTCAAATACAGGACTGTTCATTCTTGCCTGATGGCTGATAAAGTACGAGGGTTCAAAAAGACGCATTGTTGATGTTAGTCTATCATACCCAATCGGTTTTGCCGGAAAACATTTCGGCTTTACATAAAGATATTCTCTTAAACTCTGATAGCCTTAACGGTCTGTTTACACTTTGAGGTTTCGACAATTTGAATACGAAACCGATTATTTACAAAGCTGATATACTTCGCTTCCGGCCAACAAAAAACATCCTAAACCGTAATCTTCAAAATTGGGAATGAGGTCGTATCCTACTGGCTGGCTATCTGAAGGTTGTTTTCCGGTTCCTTGTACATAACCTAAAAACCCGTTGGAATGAACCGATTCTTTTGACATTGCGTTCCATGCTTTTTTAATAACCGGCAGGTATTTCTTTTTGCTCAGCACTCCGTGATTAACTCCCCAAGCCATTCCATAAGTAAAAAGAGCAGTTCCTGTCAGCTCTTTACCCCCAAAATTATTTGGATCGTGGAGACTGACATTCCAAAAACCATCTTTTCTTTGAATCGAAATCAATGCTCCCACCATTTGTACCAAAGTATTCTGATATTCATCGCGGTGGGGGGCATTTGGAGGCAAAATTTCCAAAACCCGAACCAAGGCAGCAACTACCCACCCGTTTCCGCGCGACCAGTAACAATCTTCGCCATTGGGTTCTTTGTAAGGGGGAACAAAATCTTTGTCGCGCCACCATAAATTGTCCTTCTGGTTATACAATCCGTTTCCTCCGAGTACAGTTTTGCTAACCATATACATCTCATACATCCTTTCAAGATACCTGCTATCATTATATAAAACCCCAAGTTGTGCAAAAACGGGCATTCCCATCTGGAGGGCATCAATCCAGTTCCAGTCGTCAGTTTTTGTAGTTTCAAGCATCAGATCAATAGAGGCTTTTAAATCTTTAATCCTTTCCGGTTTTTTGTCGAGAAGGTATAAATCGAGATAAGTTTGACCGCAACAATGATTATCGGCATTGCGTGTCTGAATTCCGTTGTTTAGACCCCACTGGTGAGATTCACCCCAACTGACGGCATAATCATAATAGGCTTTATCGGGTTGTAAATTGTATAAGGCCATTAATCCCTCATAATAAACGGCTCTCGTCCAGATGTGGCTTGGACGGGTTTTGTCATTTACAATAGCTAATCCCGGATCGGGCCATTTATTCATAAAATAGGAATTGGTAAGCACCATAAGGTTTAGCAGATCCTTTTTCGAAGGTAGCTTTTGTGCATTTATAAGTCCTGCGTTTAAGAGGAGGAGAGTCAAAGAAATAAGGGTGTTTCTAAAGTTCATCTTTTAATTTTGTTTTGTGAATTTATAATTTCTTAGTCTTTTAATTTCCATAAGGTTTCAAAAAATTTATTAGAGGGCTTTCATACCAGCGGAACTTATTCACATCATCAGGATGTGCGGGATCAAAATCAGGGAGATTGTCAATCAAATATTTTGACAGCTCCGGATTGTTTCGCCGGATGCTTTCAACTATACATCTTGCCAGTTCATAAGCACCATAAGGGTTAAAATGGGTATCATCGGCGAGCGGTTTGTCCTGTCCCTGATAGCTGTTTGCCGGATAATGAACGAATGCTTTCTTTGAATTTTCGGGTCCCATAGCTTCATAAAAATGTTTGCTCATAGCATTCAGATCAATCAGAGGAACGCTTTCTTCAAGAGCTGTCTGGCGCATTGCTTCGGGGTAGTTTTCCAGTGTATTGATTACTTCCCCGACTTCGTCAAAGCGGCGGCGGTGCATCGAAGTGACCAAAACCGGTTTACCCCCTTTCTTCCGTGCCTCACTGATATAATATTTAAGTTCGTTTCTATAAGTGGTGAATGGATCAAGATGGTTACCCCCCGGCTTTTGATCATTATGAGCAAACTCGATAAAGAGGTAATCGCCGTCTTTCATTTTGCTCAACAATTTTTGCAGTCGTTTCTCCCGTTTGAAAGCAAGCAATGTTTCACCCGATTCGGCGTAATTTGCCACTACAATTTCCGGTTTAAAAAAACGGGGGAACATTTGACCCCACGATGCCCAAGGTTCGTATTCCTGATCGGTGACCGTAGAGTTTCCGGCCAGAAAAATCACCGGAAGTTGATCTGCCTTTTTAATCTCAATAGCTGAAACGCAAGGGTGTTCCCCGTTAAATTCAAGGGTGAGTTTATTGTCCCAATTCAGGTAATTCAGTTCACGTTCTTTTAGTCTGATCTGCTCATTATTATCAATTCGAGGAGTTCTGACATCCACTATAATGGTTTTTCGAACGAGGGCTCCTTTTCTGGTTTCGATATTTTCAAGCATCAGCCTGCGCGATTCTGCCTTTACAGTTGTTGAAGAGCCTTCCTTTGCACCGCCAAGTGTCAGAGTAACCTGATAGACACCCTCAGGCAGGTTAACAACAAAATAAAACGGTTTTTTGCTGCTAATATAATCTCCTGTTAGTGGGTCTTTTGATCTGTTTTTTCCAGACATTACCTCTCCTGATGCAATTATTCCAAATCCTTTCTGACTGGAATAAATTGATTTTGGCGTAATCTGTTCATATCCCTCCTTAAAATGTGAAGAACCAAAATCAAAGTACCAGACTTTGATTGGGTTATCATTATCTATGTAAAGAAGGTTTGAGTTACTCCCGATTTCAGTTTTGTGAGATGTTGCCTCATTTACTTTTTGTGCAAGTAAACCGGAAGCTGCCAACATAATCAGGAAAAAGAAAAATGTAATTTTCATTTTATTATGATTTTTGTTTTATAGATACACAAACATTTGCATTTCTACATTCCCAGATAATAACTGGTTACGGGGGATTGTTCGTAACCCATAGATCGGTGGACTACCTCGGCTCGGTAAATAGGATCTTGCATAAGACATATCCGTCTGTCAGTGGCTGGTATTGAGGTCGAATAAATGCGCAGTTCGCCAGGTAAAATAGTAATCAGCTCTTCACGCCAATCGCCCTGAATATCAGCCATCATAATCACAGAACCTTCAATATTACTGGTCAACGTATCGCCTTTGTATTTCACTATTGAAAGTTTATTAACATCGAACCGGTCCCACATACTGTGTTCGTATCCGGGTGAAACAATGCTTTCACGTACTTTATCGGCGTCCCAGAAAATCCAATTCCGGCATCCAGGAACATCGTTATCAGTGGCAAGAATTTTGCCTTTTGCAGATAACAGATATTTGCTTCTTGAACCACCTTTAGGATCTTCGGATGCAAAGCATTCCAATCCTGGAACATCGTGAAGAATATCGGCCACCATCCCGTCTCCGACATGGAGAGTTTTTTGTCCGATACCCCATATTAAAGCTCCGGTTGCTGCATCTAACAGGCAAACACCGTTTCCATCTTCGTGCCAGTCTTCGTAAACATTGAAGATTTCGAGACCTGGTCTATCGGGATCGATATCTGTAACAAAACATTTATCGGGATGACCAAATCCTGTTGACCAGAGTGCTGTGCCATTATCATCGAGTACGACCGAACCTAATACCACCTCGTCCCGGCCATCTCGGTCAACATCAGCAGTATGCATCCCGTGAGCCCCCTGATGACGTATAATTGGGTTTTCTTCGTCTCCATCCCAACGCCAGAGTTTTTGTAATTGTCCGTTGACCAATTGATAAGCATCAACCATCATCAACCGGTATGTACCACGTGCCACAAGTAAGCAGGGAGTTTTACCGTCGAGATAGGCAACTCCCATCTGATTCCGGTTGTTACGGTTATAATCTCCAAATCGCCAGCTTCGTTCAGGCCAGTCAACCTTACAGATCTCCTGCCCAGTCATTCCATTTAGAATAGAACACCATTCGGAACCTTTACGCACGCGACCATTTGCTTCTCTTGCATCTGAAGGTCCTGTTTTTACAGCAATTTCTGCTTTCCCATCACCATCAAAATCAAAAACAATCAAGGGTGAATACCAGATTCCGGGTTCTATTCCCGGACCAAGGTCTTTACGCCACAGAAAAGTTCCGTCGTTCAGATAAGCCTCTATTTTATAAGTCAATCCATCGGTACTTGGCTGACCTGCAGGATCAATTCCTTTGTCAGGTTGTTTAATAATAAAATCAATGGTTCCATCTCCATTAAGGTCAGCAACGGCTATTCGCTGCGGTTTATAATTTCCATGAAGTTTGATACTTCGGTAGGTTTTATATTCAGGTGAAAGCTTGATTGAAACAGTATCAGAAGATTCCAACTCTTTTCTATTCAAAACCGGACGGACAAAAAACCAGGTTTCATCAGGTTTCCCTGAAAGGATTACTGAACAATCAGTTGTATTTCCAATAGGCCTTTTGTTAATTCTGACCGGTTTTTGACCCTTCTGAAACCTGTAAATATTGAAAATCACATCTTTTGAATCTCCCGACAGCAAACGCCAGCTCAGGTAAACTGTATGTGCACTAATTTGCTGGACAGTTAAGCCCCTGTTTAGTTTTTCATTCATCCTTAGAGTA
>CAILKW010000338.1 GCA_903834845.1 uncultured Bacteroidia bacterium
ATAAACAAATGCCTTTTTATCGAAAAACAACTGTACTCAAGGTCGGGTAGCAGGAGCATTTATTTGTAGTCCCGCCAACGAACAGTACCCTAGCTATGTCCTGTATATTAATATATTAAAAAACTGAAAATGCAACTTGGGCTAACACAAATGAGTGGTTCTTTTCCTAATTTTCCTCTAATTTCAGTAAGTTTCACTATTCGATGTGCGGGACACATGCTGGTACTAAGATGATAAACCGGATATTCAGTCATTTTGGAGCAAGCATCATAAACCGCCTGAGCATTTTTCTTGGTGTTTACAATTACCAAACAGCTTCCGCTATCGTTGGTTTGTTCAATTGCCAAAGAGGCAATTTCATCCGTTTCCCAGCCCTGGGGTTTTATTTTGTTTTCAACTTCAACCCGCTTTAAATCTGCAAAAAGGGTTTCAATATCAGGCATTATTTCATTGGCTTTTTCGAAGTTAATCCTGCCCTTGTTTTTGTCAACCTTATTTAGCAATGGTTGAGTTGCCGTGCATAATACTACGCTACTGTTGCAATGCCTTGTAAGATAGTTTACTGCATTGCAAAACATGTGAACCGTTTTTATTGGTAGGGTTTGGATTTCATCAAAAACAATCACAGAATTGGCCAATTGGTGCATTCGGCGAGCACTGCGAGTGCCACCGCCAAATAGAGTTTCGAGTAATTGTACACTCGTTGTGTAAATAATCGGAGCATCCCAGTTTTCAGTCAGTATTTTGTTTTTCCAGTTTTGTATTTGAGGCATCAGGTTTGAGTGATGCTCCAAAACGATCCGACCTTCTTCGTGTTTCTCAACTTCAAGAATATCACGGACAACTTGAGCATTTTGGTCAATGATAGAGGTAAATGGAATGACATAAATTATCCTATCGAGCTTATGTTTTTCAGCATGATGAAGAGCGAAACGTAAACTTGCCAACGTTTTTCCTCCGCCTGTTGGAACAGTAAGTGTGAAAACGCCCATTTTGTCATCTGAACGCCCTAAACACGCATCAGATATTAATTTTCGAAGAGTATCAACTTTGGTTTTATTGGGGTGACATTCAAATTCGATATACTTATCCTCAAGCCTATTGCTAAGCAATTCCCAACTTATATATTTCCTATTTTGCCTATTCTTAATATCTTGTGGATTTTCATAATTTGCTGTATCGAGCCGATCTGCATCTATCAAACAACTATATAGCATACGTATCATTAAACCAGCCTGAAAACGGACTAAAGTCTCATTCTTTTCAGTTTGAGCAATCTTCTTAAGTACTTGCAGGATTTCTCCTAAACAATCCGGTTCGTTTATTAATAGTTCGATTTTTTCAATAATTTCAGGTTCTGCCTTATTTAATACTTCTCCTAAATGGGTTTTACTATCTGACTTAGCCATTCGTCTATTAAAGTCATTTTCACCATCAATAGTAAGACAATCAATCAAACCGGAATGATGAGAAGCAACACATAGAGCCAATAACTGAGCTGCTATTTGTTCCTTCTGACTTTTTCCTTTGGCAAAATTCCAAATATATTGGGATCCAGCAGTCGAGTGATCTATTTTCCCTTTTAAACCATTTGAATCGACATACTCATCTGCATCTTGTTCTATTAAACCTGTTGCTGAACAGAAATAATTCTGAAAAGTTTCACTATACTTACCAAAATCATGCAATAGTCCAATTAGTTCTCCTGCTTTGGCAAGGCCAATCTTAGAAGCATTACAAGCTGAAATATTAGACACATTTTTAATGTGGTCTTTAACTGATTGTTTGTCTTTATCTTCCTTTCGAATATGTGCGATATATTTCTCCTGTATCATATAACATCTATTAAGCGATCAATTTAAATAGAGAAATTCAATGGATCTTTTACTTTAATGGTGATCCTCTAATTTGTGACAAAAGTCGTTTATAAAACTTCGGATTTCGCGGAGTCGTCGAAAAAACTTTTGCAATTGTTTAATTTTTCTTTCAGAAATTGCCGGAACCCTTCATCACCAACCAATTCAATATCTTCCATTATCCCAAGCACAAAGCGACCCGGCCCTTCGTACTTGGCAACCAAGGCTTTGAACAAATACCGATTGGGACTGATTTGGGAGATGTGCCTTGACGACAGTGGATATTCTTCTGTAAGCAGATTTTTGGCGCGGAGGTTCAACCTAAATTCGATCTGCTTATAAAGCTCGCCTGTATTGCGAAATAGGTCAACTGGCAAAGATCGGTGGGCATGTGCGTATTCCCAAGCAAAAGGAGTTTCCGAAATATTGCCGATACGGCACACTTTAAATTGGCGGTTCTGTTTCAATCCGGTATCGAAGGCCCAAACCATATTGAAATCGTCCTTAAATTCATAAGGCTCCACCATGCGGTTCCTTACCGTCTGGCTATTGCCAGAAGAATAATCGATCAACAAGATTTGTTTCTTTGTTTGTTGTGCTTTTCGCAAAGCTTGAACAATCGCGGTTTTTTCCTTCTGGATATAGGCTTCTACTGCTTTATCCTGGTTCAAAAATGAGACAAGCTTTTTTTTGAGGATATTGGCGCCAACCAGATTTTCATTGAGGTCATCTATTACATTGGAAAGCAACCAACACTCTTCTTCGGAGAAGTGGAGCAATCCGCTAAGAATGTGTGGATTATCTTCTGTGTATTCAATATTGTACTTGCCATCCTTTTGAACAACATTAAAACCTGAATCTTTTAGCACATTGCAGTAACTGTAAAATGCAGAGCTTTTAATTTCCAGAAAATTGATACATTCTTCTTTGGTTCTCGGGTAACTACCTGATAGCAAAAGAATAAAACGTAAAATGCGATGAGTCTTGGTACGGTCTGGCATACTTTAAATATTTTTCATAAAATTACATCAAAAAATTTAATTCATTGTTCTTTTTTCAATAATTCAATTTTATGAAGTACCAAACCATAATGGCCTCCGGTAGTATTGGCTGCATCTTAACTCCTATCAAAACAGCCCATGTTAGATACCTCTTGTCGCCAACATGTAATCCACCCTTGTTATCAAGAAACTTTAACCCGATTAATTCTTTTGATTGCTTGGATAGGTAAATAGTAGGTGATTCGAACTTTCATTTGAATGGCTTAAAGCTTAAAATATCAAACCATAAAAGTGATAACTGTGATTTCACTATAAAGAACATAGCCATCAGAATAGCCACAACTAAAAAGTGTAATTTGGTTTACATAATATGATTTGGTTTCAAATTTGAACTGTATTGACGTTTTCAAATTTAATCCCGTTGGTGCAAAGCTTTCGATACCCAAAGTATCAAAAAAATATCCACTATCTTTCAACTATTCATATAATAATCTAAGCTCATTAATCTTCCGTAGTATTTAAATACTCGTCAGGCAATTGTGCTGCTGAAATTTTATCAACTCATTTATCGGCTTTTTTCTCAAGCACAGCATCGGGATGTATTTTTAATGAGTAAGCACAAGCATCCAGGGCTTTATATACATCATAATCGTCATAATAAATACCTTAATGCTTTTCGCTTTTTTGGCAGCAACTTTTTCGAAATTCCAGATACGTGCTGTCATTACTTCGGTTAGATTGATACCTACGGGAATAGTAATTGTTCAAACCATTAGTATCACTGGTTTCCAAATTTTATCTTCAATAGCGACCTGAGAGAAGTTGACAGATTCCATTTTTTGAAGAGAAGTTTGCGCTTCAAATTATGAAAAAGTGCCAATAATTAATAACGAAGTAAGAAAAATCAAAGTTTTGTTCCTAACAATTAAATTAAAGGTATATTTATGAAATATTTGTATATACCTTATAGCAACCTCCAACCATTTTGAAAGCAAATCACAAAACCTGTCATGTTTAAAATCGCTCGTATGTTAGTATTTATCAATACGTTAAAGATACATTTTGAAAGCAAATCACAACTCAGTGCAAAGAAGCATTTATAACCATAATGCTTAAAATGCCTTTCCCAATATTTACACGTCTTTGCTTACAAGTGAAATTTTTGTTCGAAATATTGGTTATCATTGAGGAATGAAATTCATTTTATATCTTTGTAAAAAATGAACACTGATATGAAAAAGTTTAGTTTTACAGCAATAATCGAAAAAGATCCATCCGGATGGTATATTGGACAATTAGAGGAATTTCCTGACGTACTCTCACAGGGTGCGACAATTGAGGAATTAAAAGATAATTTAATTGATGCTTTAAAACTTGTATTGGCGGCGCAGCGGGAAAAAACTAAAATACAATATACCGGTAAGAAGACAATCCGCAGGAAAATATCTTATGCCTAATGAAAAGAACCGAATTTTTAAAACATCTCAGTAAACAAGGCTGCTTTCTTGATCGGGAGGGAGGTAATCACAGTTTGTTTATTAATCCGATAAGCCGGAAATCAGTACCAGTACCCAGACACACTGAAATTTTAGATAATTTGTGCCGTAAAATTTGCAAGCAATTAGAAATACCCTTCACTAAATAAGGTGTTTATCAATACGTCAAAGATACATTTTGAAAGCAAATCACAAATTAGTGTCGCTTGCAAATTCCATCTGATTATTCCAATTTCAATTGTAATTTTGATTAATCATAGAAACATACAGCACCATAACACTGTAGTTAAGTATAACTATTCTATTTTCAAACTAACTGAACCTGTCCTATTTCGGCAGCAAATTTATGCAGTGATTTTTCTATTTTTTGAACTGTCTTTTGGCTTGGCTTACGCCTTCCAGTAACATAGTGGCTCAATTGCCCTTGGTTTATGCCTGTCAAACGCCCTAAACCTGCCAATGAAAGTACATTAGAATAATAAGCAAGAAATGAAGCTGTATCGTATTTGAAATCAAATTCTGCCTCTTCAAAAGGCTTATTTTCACTAATGTACAATTCTTTCATCTCTTTATACGAGTTATAAAAATCGTCAATAGCCTCATTGGCTGATTTGCCATCTCCAATAATTCCGTAATTCAGTGTAGTGTCACCTAAATCGATGTAAACCCCATAGCTCCCATCTTTCCCTCGTTCTATAAATGCTTTTATTTTCATAAATATATCCTGTATTTATCGATAGATTAAAGTTTAACACCAGAATCTTTACTAATACTCTATAATGTCCCGGACTTGACTTCTTCACTTTTGTGAAAGCTTAAAGCAAACTTTTTCCCAGTTATCGGACTGAACCAAATCGGATGGTTGCTCCCATCTTTATAAAAGCTACAACCTTCTTTCTTTAGTTTCTTTTCCACTTCCGAATATTTCATAAATCAATCAAAGTATAATCATAAGGCAACAAAGATATTAATATTAATATCATGCTTTCAGAATTTGCAAGATTATTTTTCCCAAAAGTCAACAAAATTATCTTGAAAAAACTCAAATTTCGAATACTACCAAACCTGTGACAAAAAAAACCAGACAATTTCGGCATATTTCTATGGCTGTAATTTTGGCAATTTAACTAAATGTTGACCAGATATTATCGGTAACGAGAAACAAAATCATTGCTACTTTAATGGCCAAATACCACGGAGGTGTTTATCGATACGTCAGCAATAAATTTTGAAAGCAAATCACAACGGCTTAATTACGAATTACGAATTGGTGTTTATCAATACGTCAAAGATACATTTTGAAAGCAAAACATAACATTAAATTGTTAATTTTGCGGATAAATATTCTTTATATGAAAACGTATATTGATACTTCGGTTTTTGGTGGCTTTTATGATAGTGATTTTGAAAAAGCAACAAAAGAATTTTTCAAGGAAATTGAGAAAGGATACAAAATTCCCTATGTTTCGAACCTCACAGTTGATGAGCTTCAAAATGCTCCCCAAAAGGTTAAAGAACTTTTCAATGTCTTTTTTGATAAATTGAAAATTGTACAAGTAAATAAAGAAGTAATAGACCTAGCCAATGCCTACATAAAGGAAAAAGCTCTGACCGTTAAATCTATGGATGATGCTATCCATATTGCAACTACAACGGTTTTTAATATTGGTCTTATTGTAAGCTGGAATTTTAAACATATCGTCAATCTAAATAGGATCAGGATTTTTAATGCTGTAAACATTAAATTGGGTTATCCTGTTATTGAAATAAGGTCACCAAAAGAAGTTCTTAAGACGAAAAATTAAATAATTAAGGCCATGACAAAAAAAATTACCATTGGAAAATTTAAAGGCGTTGAAGAAATGCTCAAAATAAAAAGCGATGTGAGTGCACAACTTGCCAAAAACCCCGATAAAATTTTGGATAGATTAAATGCTATAACTAAGAAGTATAATTTGGATAGCTCGAATAGAACAAAACTTAGCGTTGTTTAATTTTTCCTTTTATTGAATTGTTCATCAATCATACATACTACTTTCCTTACGGTCTGATTAGTCGTATGGGCTTTCGGTAGCGTGGCATGTCTTCAGGTCTTCGGTGCAAGTTCGATAAAACAATTGTTGTCGTGCTGATGCTATCCATACATGGAATAGTCAACCATAGTTTATTGGTAAAGCCGATCTATTTAATGCCCTTGTCAATGAATTCCGCCACTTCTTAGTTTTATTCACCTACTGCATTAGTATAATTCCTCAAATTCATTGGCCTTTTGCAGTAATTTATCATATACTTTTACTGTAAAAAAACTATGCTAATTTGGTCATTAAAAGCAAATTAAATTTGTGTTGTGCTTCCTGAAATGCAAAAGGTTCAAAATGATAACGTAACTTCCACTTACCGCGATCATGGTGTTTATCAATTCGTCAAAGACACAATTAGAAACCGGGGCGAAACAGAAATCGGAGAAAGACAAATATCACGAACCTGTCGAATGTAAAGTTGCTGCCAGATTGCTTGATATAAAAAAGAAAAACCTGTCAGTTCTAAAGAGAGCGACAGGTTTGAAGTATAATTAATTACAATTACGGTGGACTACTGAGTAATGACCTTTACATCGGCCCAGTTTCCAAGTACTTTTCGTCCCTCAAACATAAGTAGAACAAACTCAATACCTTTTACGTCAATATCAATTTTCACAGCAGCTTTATCTTTTGTCAAATTTCCGGAATCAAAAAGAACCTGATGTCCAAAAAAATCTTCATTAAGAACCCTAAACCGACCTGCTTCACTTCCGGTATTTGAATCATCAAGCCCTATTACTGCCTGAAAACGATTGGCCTTACCACTAAGTTTATACATGATTCTTGAACTATTCCTGCATCCAATACCTTTTGTGTATTTGATTCCTTGTATCGAAATCGTATCATTTTTGTAATTCCTATCCATTCGGGGTGCATCTCCATATTTCATAATGTAATACAGATCACTTAAATAAGTTGTTCCGTTCTTGGTAACAGAATATTTTTCAAGTGGCAATGGTGAAGGTCCGGGAAGAGGTTTGTCTCCTGAGTTTCCAACTTTTAGTAACAGATGCTCATGCTTGGAAAGAGCTTTTGCCGTAAAGAAGTCTTTGAATTTCCCAAGATCTTTTTGCTCCCACAAATCTCTCACTTTTTGTTTGCCTTTTAAACCAATCATATCCCACGTCACGGTAATATCAGTAGTTTCATCACCTTTATTTAGTATCAGCACAGCTGTTGTACCGTCTGAGAGCGGTTTATTATAAATCTCCTGACCCTTGTTTTCGTAAACTTTGTAACCCTGAAAGCCTCTCGAATCCTGATTTACAGCTATTACCTCAGGTGCTGTTAGAATTTTTCTGACATCGGCTGACATTGTTCGGATATCATTACCGGCCATAAGAGGGGAAGCAAGAATTGACCAAAGACTAAAATGGATTTTATCTTGATTATTATTGGGAAGATTTCCAACTTGTAACATATCTGCATCATTCCAGTGACCCGGTCCGGCAAATTGCCATAATCCATTGAAAGCAGGGTGAATTACAGTACTGCCTGCAGTAGTATTGGCACAAGAGTAAACCGATTCAATGTCGGGGTAAATATCATAAGATGTACGCCAAAGATGAGCAAATTCTTTAGTTCCCCAAGCCCATGACCCGTTACCAAAATCTGAAATACTAAGTACCATTGGCCTTCCGGTTTTTTCGATAGCTTTGCTGTAAATGGCAAGTTCTTTACTACTCAGGCGACCATTTTGTTCGGCAAAACATCCATCAAGTTTGATATAGTCAACACCCCAGGAAGCAAATGTATTCATATCGGCCTCCTCATGATTAAAGCTTCCGGGTAGTCCTGCACAGGTTTTATATCCTCTGCACTCGTATATTCCGAATTTCAACCCTTTGCTATGAATGTAATCACCAATGACTTTCATGCCATTCGGGAATTTATTTAAGTCAGCTGTAAGATTACCATTGATGTCGCGTTCCTTAGCCATCCATCCATCATCAAGAACAAGGTAAACATAACCGGCATCGCGCATCCCTGAGCTAACCATTGCATCGGCAGATTCCTTTATTTTTTGTTCACTAATATCAGTTTGAAATTTGTTCCAGCTATTCCAGCCCATAGGTGGTGTCCGGGCCAGTCCATCGTCCTTTGCTGCTATATCAAAAGAGTACATAAACAAAACCATCAGAATTAAAATTACTCTTTCCCAAAAAAATGCGGTGCGTGTTTTAAACATCTCTATCTTATTTTTTAATTATCATATTTAATTCAAAATGGTTTCCGGCGAACAATTTTGATGACAAAAGCATATTCACAAGGTTTCGTTTTGGGAGTTTCAACACTTAAACCTTCTTTAGTCATTTCCCATTTCAGCTCCTTACCATCGCCGAGCATAGTGAGAGAAGCAATTTCCGATGGGTATAATCCTGTCCAGGTATTACCTTTTGGTGCCAAACTCTTAATAAGTATTCTTTCACCGGGCCAATCAAGCACAGTAGCATATAGGTTGTTATCTTTTACCGTAAATCGGATATCCTCGCCGGTATAAAGCAGGTCGTTCTTCTCGTTAAATCCATTTCCACTTGGTTTATTGAGTTTTGTCGGACCTTCGGCGGCAACTCCCCAAGTGGTTGTTCCGTAAATTGCCTCGCCGTTAACAGTCAGCCACTTTCCCAAGCCCAATAACCGTTCTTTAGCTTCCTCAGGTATAGTACCATCCGGTTTCGGACCAACGTTAAGCAAGAGGTAACCATTTTTACTGACACGATCAACCAAATTATCAACGAGGTTATTCACTGATTTGAATCCCAGTCCTTTTACATAGCCCCATCCCTGTCCATCGTCAATAGAAGTGTCGGTGATCCAATCATAGTAAGCAAGATCAGGTTCCTGACCCAATTCCCAGTCAAGAAGTCCGGCTCCGGGAGGCAGGTCATGCGATTTGTATGACACCACAACTTCTTTTTTTTGAGCTAAAGCGTGATTATAGAAGTAGGCGAGCACATCCTGTTTATAGGTGTCGGTAACTAACCTCAGACCAAAGTCGAACCAGATAAAATCAGGATCATATTTGTCTATAACTTCAAAAATTTTCCCTTTCCAGGTGTCGAGAAACGCTTTTGCAGGTAATGCGTCCTTTTCATGAATTGGCCCATAAAGACCTGAATATTTTGGGTCTCCGCAATCATAACGTTTGTCCCAGGTTGGGAAATAAAACCAAGCCTCGGCATGGTGAAAAGCAGTAACAAATTTCATGTCGCGTTTCTTAATTGCCTTGGCAAGTTCTCCAACTATATCCCGTTTTGGGCCCATTTTGGCAGCATTCCAGTCAGAATATTTGGTATCCCACATAGCAAATCCGTCATGGTGTTCGGCTACCGGCCCGGCAAATCTGGCACCAGCCTTTTTAAACAGATCTGCCCATTCGTCGGCATTAAACTTTTCACCTGTAAACATTGGGATAAAATCTTTATACCCAAATTTTTCAAGCGGGCCGTAAGTGGCCTCGTGATATTTTCGCTCTGCACCGTCAGGTTTATTATAAAGTCTATTTGCATACCACGTGGCGTTTGGCCCCTGGGCAGGAACGGCATAAATTCCCCAATGTGTGTATATTCCAAACTTACCATCTTTTAGCCATTGTGGTGTAGTATGGTTTTTCAAGGAATTCCAGCTTGGCTCATAAGTAGTTTGTGCAACACACTTATTACGTTCAAGAATTGTAAAATGGATCATTACAAGGTAAACAGCAACTAATAGTTTTGCTCTTTTCATGTTAATATAATTTAGTCAATTTTAAATTAAGAAACCTCATCTTCAGACTATTTGTTATAAAAAACCTGCTTCATATTCTTCCAGGTGACCTCACCTTTTAACGGGATTTGCATTGGATCGCATACTTTCAACCATTCTTTATTTCGCGGTTCAGCATCAAGTTTAGCCTTATCGCTATCAAAATTGTTACCGGTATATTCGTAATAGCCAAACTCATAGTAATTTCCATCATCCAACTGAGTCACAAAAATTGAAAAATTCCTGAGATGGTACTTTATCAGCAGATCGCGAACTCCGGGATTTGAATCAGCATGTAGGTTAAGATATTCCGCCATTCTCGAAGAATCTATTTTTATTACCATACCAACTCTTTTGACTTCTGTATTTGAACCCATAGGTTTCTTTTCCGAATTTTTCTGTTGATTTCCTGAATAGCAGGAAATAATTAAAACATTACAACTTAACAAAATTGCAAATACTACTATCACTTTAAAAAATTGGGAGGGTATCATATTACTTGAATGTTTAGTTATAAATGGTCATACGATTGCCTGACCAGCTCTATCATATCTTCCAATGAAGCTACCCGTGGATTTCCTTTATAGTCAGGAAGTACCATACATTGCTTTGCCAACGCCTCAATTTCAGATTTTGGCATTAGAACATCTTTAAGCGTTTTATTTAACTCAATAATTCTCAAAAAAGAGACAATTTCGCTCGGGCTTTTTGAGGCGGCCTCTCCGTCGGCTACTAATATTAATTCAGGATTTAATGCTCTGGCAAGTCTTGCGAATTGTGGAATTGCGGCTTCCCAGGTAAACTCTGCAAAAGCTGGATAAACAATGGCTAATGATTCACCGTGAGCAACATGAGGATACATTCCACCGATAGCCATTCCCATTCCATGCGGCAGAGTAACACCAGCATTCGCAATACATAATCCAGCCAGAATATCTGCGTAAGCCATCTTTTCTCTTGCTTCTAAATTGCCTAAATCATTAAGTACTTTGGGTAAGTATTCGACAACGATTGAAATTGCTTCCCAAGCAAGCAAGTCAACATAAGCTCCTGTGCCGGGATTAATTGTGCTCTCAAAAGCATGGCAAAGCACATCGAAACCGGTAGTTGCAGTTACAAATTTCGGAACAGAAATCATCAGTTCAGGGTCAACGATACAAACCTGCGGATAAAGAATATTGTTATACAAAGCAGATTTATCGCGAACACTCGGATTTGTAATAACAGCAACCTGAGTGACTTGTGAGCCAGTTCCTGAAGTTGTTGACACGGCAATGACAGGAATTAATTTAGAAGGATCGGGTTGAGGGGTTTTGTAAAATAAATAATCCCAACTGGTTCCTTCGTGAGTTGACTCAACAGAAATTGCCTTTGCAGAATCCATGCTTGACCCTCCCCCAAGACCAATTATCACTTCCGCTCCAAACTCACGTGCAATTTTAGCACCGGCAGTGATTATCTCAACAGTTGGATTAGGAAGAACTCCATCATAATGTGCCACCTCAAGCCCTTTATCTGTAAGTATTTTTTTAACTGATTCATATTGAATATTAAGGGCAGGAATGGCAGCCGGTGTAGTCACAAGCAAAACCTTCCTCCCATACTGCAATACAATGTCTGCCAATTCGTTAATACGTCCCTTGCCAAAAAGGATTTTCGTTGACTGATGATAATTAAAACTTTTCATTTGAATTTTATAATTATTTAAAAAAATATTGTTATTAATTATATTGTTACCCATTTTTCAGAAATGCTTGGATAACACGGTTCTCTTATTTTAAAGGTCAATCATTACTTTCATACTCTTATCGCCTTGTTCTTCAATAAACCGGTAAGCCTCAAGGTATTGACTAAAAGGAAAACTATTGGTGAGAAGCGGAGCTGTGACAATTTTACCGGAGGCGATCATTTTAACAGCGGCCTCATAATCCTCATGGCGGTACATCATCGAACCAAAAACATTCAATTCGTGCTCACCAAGATAAAACATATTAACTACAGGGTTTTGTGAATAAACCCCAAGAATTACAATTTCTCCACCTTTTTCAACAAATTTCATAAGCACATCAAGCGATGACTGTACTCCGGCTGCTTCAAATCCAACCTGAAAACCTTCATCACCAAAGAATAAATTGACACCCTCTTCAAAAGAATGGTTATTTACATTCAGCGTTCCTTGAATACCACATTGGCGGGCGATATTTAACCGGTAATCACTGATGTCGGTTATTAAAACTTTTGCAGCTCCTCTTGCAATTGCGAACTGCGCAACAAGATTTCCAATAGTTCCTGCTCCCGAAACAACAACGTTTTTTCCTATAAGCCTGGATGCCCTATTCGTTGAATGTGCGCCAACAGCGGCAGGCTCAATCATAGCTCCCTGCTCAAGCGACATACTATCGGGGAATGGCACAATCCTGTCTTCCGTGACAACAAAAAGATCCTGAGCAACGCCGGGTGATTGAAAACCCTGTACCTTTAATTTTTGGCATGCGTTATATTGTCCTCTCTTGCATGGTCCACATTCTCCACAAATAAGTTGTGGTCTGGCTGTGGCTTTCATACCCGGCTTCACTTTCGTGACATTATTTCCTATTGCTTCAACAATTGCGGAATACTCATGTCCCTGCACAACAGGATATGGAGTTGCAGGATGTTTTCCATGAAAAACATGTATATCAGAACCGCAAACACCAATTTTTTTAATTCTTAATAGAATCTCATTATCTTTCAACTGATCGGGTTCCGGAATAACCCTATGCTCAATTATACCCGGAGAAATCATAATTGCCTGTCTCATAACTGATTATTTTTCTGTTATTTTATGAAAAAATTATATAAAGAGTCACGAGCGTCAAGACTAAAATACAAACCCATAATCTCGGATCTTTTATTCCAATAAATTTGTCTCTTGTTAATACAGCCAACGGACTATCCCAAGTGTATTTCAGGATTACTTCCGGATCAGGCCTTGGCGTCAAATAGCTGACAATAAAATATATGCCGGTACAAATTACGAAAAGCCACCAGGCCTGCATCATAAAAGGCAGATGCAATCCTTTTGTCAGATACATATATCCACTAATAGGTTCAAAATCAATACAGAAAATAGCTATACCCATAATTAAACCAGAGATAAGTGTAGTGATACCAGCCTCTTTTGTACCCCTTTTGGAGAATACACCAAAAAGTAAAACAACAGCCACAGGAGGCGCAATTGCAGCGGCTATTTTGTTAATTGCTTCAAAAATACTTGAGAATTTGTCTCCCTGAGTGGACCACATCATAGCGAGCAACATAACCACTACTGCAGCAATACGTCCGACCCTGATTTGCTTTTGATCAGTTGTTTCAGGGTTTAACCTTTTCACTATATCAATAGCTACGAGCGTTGCCGAACTATTTAATGCAGCGGCGATGGTGCTCATTAATGCTGCTAACATAGTTGCTGCCATTATACCCTTTAACCCAATGGGCAGCAGCTGGTTAATCATTACAGGGAAAGCCTGATTTGCATTAGTACCGATAATATCTTTAAAAAGAATATATGCAATTACCCCCGGTAAAACCAAAATAAAAACAGGCAGAATTTTAAGAAACCCGGCAAATATAGGGCCCAACTGAGCATCATTCTGAGTTTTGGCCCCAAGAACTCGTTGTACAATTGTCTGATCTGAACACCAATACCATAAACCCAGAATAGGATATCCAAGTAAACAGGCATACCATGTAAGCCCTGATTCAAAACCTCCTGCTCCAAGTGCTTTCAGACTTTCTTTGGAATGTAACATGTCTAACTGTCCGGGTTTCAGCATTGCTTTAAATTCGGCAATATTATGAACTCCTTTCTCTGGCAAGGCAAGAATTGCAATTACAGTAAGTAATATTGAACCGGCAATCAAAATTACAGTTTGGATGGTTTCGGTAACAACAACCGCTTTCAACCCACCCAAAACTGTATAGATAGTAGTAACAATAGATATAATAAGGATTGATGTAATGACACTGATGCCAAAGAAGGCTTCAAAAACAACCGCTCCGGCATACAAACTCATTCCTATATGAACAAACAAAGCACCGATAAGTCCAATAAATGCAAGTACGGTACGTGAACCTGACCCATATCGTTTTTCAAGAAATTCAGGCAGAGTCGCAATTCGGCTTTTAAAATAAAAAGGAGCAAAAACCAATCCCAAAAGGATAAGCGTCACCGCCGCGAGCCATTCAAAATTTCCCCAAACAAGCCCTTCGTTATATCCTGCTGCTGCCAAACCTACAAGATGTATTGTTGAAATGTTTGAAGCAAAAAGTGCAGCTCCAATGACAGGCCATTTAAGTCCCCGCTCAGCAAGGAAATAGCCTTCGCCTGTCATTTTATTCAATTTCACCGACATTATCCCAACAACCAAAATACCAATCAGGTAGGTCACTATTATGATGCCATCTATCAGACTTATCGTTCCTATCATTATACGAATTTTAAAGTATTACCAGCTATGCTTCTTCAATAACTTTCCACCCCAGGGTATTGGCCATAGCAAAAACCGGTTCTTTCAAATCTCCATAAAAAGTCACTCTGTGCCAACCCCATTTATCCCACATAGTGAAAAGCTTTTCAATATCCCCTACTGGTTCGGCACATAATTTGGTTCTGCAGGCTCTGTCGTCCGGATCATTATCGAGTGCCACTGCCTGGTGAAATAATATTTCCTTCCTTTGGTTATTAATCTCAAGTGTTGTAGTTAAATAATTAACAGGCAGTATTGATTGCACTGAAGCTCCGTTTCGGTCTTCCGAATGGGTCAATATCCTGAATGGATTAGTCGCGCCATTTGTTCCAAAAACCCTATTTGGAGCAACACAATGGGCATAAATAATCTGCCGTTTTGAAGTATCAATAACAGGGTCGGAGATAAACCCCGGCCTTCCATTTGTCACTGTTGAAAATGCCAGCATCGTAGCAGTAGATGGTACGTCACATTCGCAGGCACCTATCAGCCCTTCATTACATAATTCGTGGAATCCCAGACATGGATAAGCATGAATATGTCCACCGTAAAATCCACCCAGACAATTCATTGTTATAGCATTTGCCCCATGCTTTTTAAGAACGGATTTCATTCCAAGGTACATTGCCGCTGAAGTTAAAAGTGTTTCGTTAGGAACGCCGATTATCTCCAAAGCTGATTTTTTCCAGCGGTCAACTATTGCTGAAGCTGCATCTTTGTTCGCTGAGCTCCATGCAGAATTAACCTCCGAAAATGGTATATATTCCACAGGGATACCCATTACCGGATTTGCAATTTCAGATTTCTGATCTCTTACAGCCAATATCTTTGAGTTCTTCAAACGGCGGATACTTTCCTCAGGTGACAAAAATTGTATATTATTAGCTGCCAAAGTATATTTTCCCGATAACTTTGTGGCTTTGATACGGATTTTTGCTGTTTCAGCAACAAATTCCGCCGTTGTACCTCCCTTTTTTAATATTCTAAAACAACCTACTGCTTCTATCAAATCTTCCATACGTGAAGAAGCCACGAATCCAACATTCTGTGAATTTGCTCGTAGGAATGTTGAACTGTAAACGAGAAAACCTCCGCTACCGCCGAACTGAAAATCAGAATACAGGACTGGTTTGCCGGTTTTTTCGATTGTCTGAACAACCCTGTTCCAGCAGTTCATCTGATAAACAATATATCCGTCTATATTTTCCTGAATATCTAATTTAACTATTTTTTCAGCTTCCTCAGGGCCTGTAGCAAGTGTCGGAATAAATTCAAAATCCGGGAAACTTTTTGACAATGCAGTGTTTATCTGTCCCATTACCGGATTGAAATCAAATCCGATATTTGGCCAGTCGGGTCTCTTTTGGACAGGTTCATGAAGCGAATAGAGTATTCGAATCTTCATTTTATCATTTTTACCCGATGAGCAAGAAGAATTTACAAAACTCATTGGAGCGAGTGCCATACATGCAGCACATGTTGAACAAGAGGATAAAAAGTTTCTCCTCGTCAGATTTGCAACACTCTTAGTTTGAAATTTGATCTGATTACCAAACAAGTTCTTAGACATAATAGTTGATTTTAATTGTTAATATTACAGATTAAATTAAATATGCTTTTCATATATAAGTTTTGCAGCAAACAAATCGAAAATGGCACTTCCTACGGTTTTAAATAACCTGGTTGAATTGGCTGTAGGAAATATAGCTCCTGAAAGCAAGCTGCCTATTGAGAAAATTTTGTTTTCAGAAATCCATTTATTTTGAACAGGAGTTATTAAATCTCCGCTTTCTTTTATTCCATCCATAGTGTCAACGAATATCTGATCAATCTGTCGAAACAATTGCTCCGGAAATTCTCTGCAATCAGGTTTATAAGATCCTATTCCAACGAAAGTCTTACCAGTAAAAAGTTCTTTTATATCAGGGAAAACCGGATGTTGAGAATTAGTTGCAGAAATTATCACATCCGAATTCAAAACCACTTCTGTTGAATCTTTAGCCTGAATAATTTTAATCTTTGGTCGTTGATTATCTAATTCGTTTGCAAATTCTTCAAGGTTGTTTTTGTTTTGGTCGAAAGCCCAAATTGTAGTTATTTCACGTACAGAGGTTGCAAATAAAGCTTGATATATTCCCTGCACCCCCGTCCCGATAATACCAAGAGAATGGCAATCTAAAGGTGCAAGATTCTTGATTCCTAACGAAGTGACTGCCGCGGTACGCATTGCTGTAATGGCACTTCCATCCATAATTGCCAGCGGCTGTCCCGTTTTTGTATCATTCAAAACAACAGTTCCATATATAGAGGGATGCCCTAAATGCTTATTCCCGGGGCAAAATGAAACAAGCTTGGTTACCCAGTATTCATTTGTTATACAAGGCATAAGTAGAAATGTGTCATCACCGTAATCCAAGTGCATTCTTTTTGGCATCACAAAACCACCGGTATTGCTTGCCAACATCGCAAGTTCCATAGCTTCGATCCATTCGGAAAAGCTTGCAATTTCAGAAAT
>CAILKW010000339.1 GCA_903834845.1 uncultured Bacteroidia bacterium
AATGGTTTGATAAAGTATGCTCGTTTTTCCACAGCGCCGCACACCTTTAAGGGTAACTATTTTACGTGTGTCGATCGGAATTTGAATATCACGCAGAACAATCTCAGCAAATGTTCTTTCCTGATTATCAACAATTAAGCGCTTAAAAATTTCCTTTTTCATATTTATCCCTATTTATAGGGACAAATATATAGGATTTTATCTTTAGTTGTAGGGATAATAAGAAAATATTTTCATTTTCAATCAGAAATTGATTGAATATCAGCATCTGAGCCATAATTCAGTTTAATAATGTTTTCAATTTTATTCAATAGACTTTCTGCTGAAAGTTTTTTGTCTTCAACTGCCAGATTGTTTTCCAAAAGTCCTGCAAACTCATCAAATTTTTTCAACAGGAAATTCCATTTCTGCTCCAGCAATTCCTTATCGCCAGTTTCGTAATAATCGCCTTCATCAGTTACCGAAATGTTGGGTATGTACTTAATCTTAATGTACTTAATCAGCTTAACAATAGCAATATGAATATCAATTGTAGAAAAATTCGTTTTGGTTGAAACATAAAACGCGGCTTCAGGTGGATTTTTATGGTTAAACCAGGCAGGATGAATAAGTTTTCCTTGTCTGTTAATAACAAATGTAAGCGGCTCACATTTTTCAGCTACTGAAATTATGATTCCCACAAAATCCTCATCGTCAATAACGAAGCACTTCCAATCCATTTCTTCAGAAATTGCTTTTAATTCTGTGGTCAGATTTCGCATGATTTGTGGCTCTGATGTGCCTTGATAGTGTATTGTCAACATGGTGTTTAATGAATTTAAATTATAATATCCGTTTCGTTTCCTAAAATTTGGTGACGCATTTCTTTTTCTTAATCGTAAGTGATAATCAGTTCTTTTTCGAGTTGGTTTTCTTCGAGCAAAGCTGTTACCGGCAAACCGAGAAATTCAAAAGTAAGCGGATTTTTGATAATGTCCACCGGTTGAATGGTTTCTGCGTTTATATTGGCAAGTTCGCTCAATTTTTCCTTGTTCGATGATAAACCCATCCGTTCGTAGTACAACGAATTAATTTGGAGTTCAAATTCAAGAACACTCCAAACTCCATTGCTACATTCCACTTCGTAAAATGCTCGTTTTAAAGGGTTTTATATTTGGATTAATTCTTCTAAATTTAATTGTTCTATATTCATAGTTTTTTATTTTCCATTCTTTAAACCAAAATTTATGCAAATATACAATAAGGGAATAAGGTTTTTGAGGTGGTCGTGTATTTTGAGTTACTAAGGTTAAAAAGTTGAAAATAAGGTTTTTAAACAACAGTAATCAATTTTGAAAACCTTGCTTCGACTATGCCCATTAACCTTATCTTTTCCATTTAAACCTTAGTAACTAGCGAAATAAACCCACAGACCAACCTTATTCCCTTACTATGGTTTCAATGTTCTTTGGTAAAAATGCATAAACTCATCATACTCCTCCTGAAACGATTTCTTCTTGTGATGTTCCGTTTGGTTTAAAATATATTTGCAAACCTTGTCAATACCACCTTTTGACACCGAAAAAGCAGAACACGATTGCTGCCACTCAAAGCTACCATTGCTCAATTTGTTATCAATGATAAATTTAGAAGAACTATTTGCAACAATATTTGCAATTGTTTCTTCCGCAACGTTGGGGGAACGCGAAATCAAAAAATGTACATGTTCTGGGTTTGCATAAATTGCATACATCTGACAATCATTATTATTCACAATTCCGGTCATGTATGTTTCGATCCGTTCTCTGCTTTCCGTTTTTATCATCGGATTTCGGAGATAAGTTATAAAAACGAAGTGCGTATAAAGGTTGTTGTATTCAATTTTCATAATATTCAATTTCTTTTTTTATAAACCAAAATTTATGCAAATATACAATAAGGGAATAAGGTTTTGGCGTGGTTGGGTATTTTGAGTTACTAAGGTTATAAAGTTGAAAATAAGGTTTTTAAACCGCTGAAATCAATTCTGAAAACCTTACTTCAACTTCGCCCATTAACCTTATCTTTTCCCTTTAAACCTTAGTAACCAGCGAAATATGCCCACAGACCAACCTTATTCCATTATTATGGTTTCAACGTTTTTGGGTTGAAGGTTGAATCCAATTAAGGGTTTGGAGTGTAGCCAGAAAAATAAGGGAATAAGGTTTTGGGGGTGGTGGTATATTTTAAGTTACTAAGGTTAAAAAATTAAAATAAGGTTTTTAAACCACAGTAATCAATTTTGAAAACCTTGCTTCGACTATGCTCATTAACCTTATCTTTTCCCTTTAAACCTTAGTAACCTGCCAAATACACCCACAGACTAACCTTATTCCCTTATTATGGTTTCAACGTTTTTTGGTTGAAGGTTGAACCCAATCAGGGTTTGGTGTGTAGCCAGAAAAATAAGGGAATAAGGTTTTGGGGGTGGTGGTATATTTTAAGTTACTAAGTTTAAAAAATTAAAATAAGGTTTTTAAAAGGCTGAAATCAATTTTGATAACCTTATTTCAACTACGCCCATTAACCTTATCTTTTCCCTTTAAACCTTAGTAACCAGCGAAATATGCCCACAGAC
>CAILKW010000340.1 GCA_903834845.1 uncultured Bacteroidia bacterium
CTAAAAGCAAAAATTGATGAAGATAAAATGGGACAAGCTTCTTTCTTAATGGTATTAACCGGAGGTCAATATGCATATCGTCGTAATGATGGTGTTCTGGTAGTTCCCATCGGTTGCCTAAAAAATTAAAAGGAGGTGTTATTTATCAATGGATTGAGCAAAGAAGAAAAAAAGATCATTCTGGAGCATCACAAAGCTTGTTCAATAAGAAGATAGCGGTTAGTTTTTAGTTAGATTAATTTTGTTTTTTTCGCCCCCATTGCCGGAAATGGCGAAGGGGTTTTTCGTAATGTAGTTTGGGTGGATTTCCAAAACAAAATTATTTATATATCAGTTAATCAATAATATAATAATATTTTTGTCCGACATTAAAAAACAAAAATTCTTGGAAACTAATCCTATGTACCTGATATTTAAACATAAGTACCTATGTGCTTTAAAAAAAAAACGCACTTATGCAAGTTAAACCCATTCCTCCTCCAGCCACTCCACAATGTTCCTTTTCTTTTTCGAAAAATTGATACCAATCAGCGTAATAGGTTTTCCATTTGATAAATAAGGTATTGCATATCCTTTTTCTTTAATCTGGGCAATAGCAACTTTAGCTGGTTGGTCCATTTTGAATTCAAAGATATAGATATGGTCATGGTTCACAATGACCGTGTCTATGCGGCCATTATTGATATGCACTTCATTATGAATTTCGGCACCAAGCAAGCGGAAAACTGAATAGATAATGTTCTGGTAGTTTTCCTCCATGTTGCTGCGGTTGGTGTATGGAATGGCGGCGATATGGCTTTTTAGGATGCGTTCGATATCCTTTGTTTTGTTGGTAACCAATGCAATCTGCAACTGTTTGATTTCTGATGTAACCACATCAAGGCTCCGTTCTGCCATCGAACTTACCAAATGTTTCTCAAACGCCGTTTCAATTTCCATATTTGGAAATCGCAGATAATAAACCGGTTCGTTCATAAGCATTTCTACCCTATCTATCGTAAGGTAGCCAGTTTGCAGCAAAAGCGGTGCTGCCTGCATATTAGCCACATCGAACGAATCGAGTATTACGCTATCCACAGGACGAAATAAAGTATCAAAGAAATCGATGTTCTGTCGTTTTAAAACCTTGAAGATAAATGATGGACTGCCTGTTGAGAACCAAAAATTATTAAATTCACCCCCTTCGTTTATAAACATGCCTAACGAAACAGGATTGTACACAGTCGTAGCGTTTTTGTGAAAGCGAAACCCATTGTACCATTTTTGTATTTTCTCGCGATAATCAATTCGGTCAACTTTGTTTTTAACAGCCAACTCGTCCATCCTGTCGCCAAAATAATGCTCCACCTCTTCCTGGGTATAGCCATACATGGTTGCAAAAGCTTCGCTCATGGATATGTCGCGCAGGTTATTGAGTTTCGAGAAAACCGAAACTTTTGAGAATTTGGTCACACCCGTCATAAATACAAACCGAAGGTGTTCATCCGAGGCTTTTATGTTGATATAGAAGTTTTCTAATACCTGCCTGACTTCTTCGACATGCGGGGCATAAATATTTTCGACCAAGGGTTTGTCGTACTCGTCTATAAGGATGACTACTTTGCCAAGGTCTTTGGCTTTGTTGATCAGTTCACCGAACAAATACCCCGATTTTGTTTCGCCCGAAAGTTCAATTCCA
>CAILKW010000341.1 GCA_903834845.1 uncultured Bacteroidia bacterium
CAATCCTGATTCTGTCAAGATTATTACCGCTGATATGGACGCTTTGAACAATGAGATGGAGACTTATTGGGAGAAAAAATCGGCTGAATATCCGGGAACTTTTCTGGCAGATTTTCTGCGTTCGATGATTTTTCTGCGCCCACCGCCATTTGTGGCTCCACCTGATTGTAAAAAACCAGATTCCCTGAAATGGGTAATGAATTACAATTTTGCAAAAGACAATTATTGGGATAATTTCAATTTTGCACAACCGGGATTGATAAGAACTCCATTGATTGATAGCCGTATAGACAATTATTTTAAAAATACTCTTTTGCAGATTCCTGATTCATTTCTTCGTCCCACTATTGCCCTGATTGAAAAGTCGAAAGCTAACGAAGAGATGTATCATTATATATCATTACACCGGCTCAACGATGGCCTTACCTCCGAGGTAATGGGTATGGATAAAATGTTTGTTGAAGTTGCTGAACGTTACTTTCTTAACGGGGATGGGAAATGGCTCGACTCGACAGCTTTTGCTAAGATTAAAGACAAAGTAAAAGTTACCAAACCAAACCTGATCGGGAATCTCACCCCTGAATTAAAACTGCCCGATTCGGAAGGTATGTTTTACAGTCTGCGCCAGATGAATTCAAAATATACGATTCTATTGTTCTGGGAACCTAAATGCGGACATTGCAAGAAAACTGTTCCACAACTTTACAAAGACTTATACCTCCACTTTAAAGATAAGGGTGTAGAAATTTACGCTGTCTGCACACAAAATGAAAAAGAGGAATGGATGAAAGCTATTGCCGAATATAAAATTTACGACTGGACTAATGTTTGGGATCCTTCCCTAACATCAAATTACCGAACACTTTACGATATTTACAGCACACCCGTAATCTATATCCTCGGCCCAACAAAACGAATAATAGCAAAACGAATTGATGTTGAATCAGCTATCAAGTTTTTAAACTTCAACATAGGTAAAAAATAACTTATGATTCAACGATTTGTCAACTATATCAAAGATAATCACCTCTTTAATCAGGCTGATACCGTACTTGTCGGGGTAAGCGGCGGAATTGATTCTGTTGTTTTGCTCGATCTGCTCAACAAGGCCGGTTTTGCTCTGGCAATTGCTCATTGCAATTTCAGATTACGGGGCGATGAGTCTGACGAAGATGAACATCTGGTATGTGAACTTGCAAAAAGATATGAAGCACCACTTTTTAAAACTTCCTTTGATACAGCTGACTACGCAAAAGAAAACAGAATTTCGATTGAGATGGCAGCCCGCGAATTGCGATACCAATGGTTCGAAAAGATCAGGTCAACGCACCATTTCGATTGCATTGCAGTAGCTCACCATCGGGATGATCAAATCGAAACTTTTTTCCTAAACCTTGCAAGAGGAACCGGATTACCGGGATTAACAGGAATGCGCAATGCAAACGGTAAAATAGTAAGACCGCTGCTTTTTGCTTCACGACACGAAATTGAACAGTATTTAAACGAGAACCAACTCAATTTCCGTGAAGACTCTTCCAATCAAAGTCTTAATTATCAGAGAAATCGAATACGTCATTCGTTATTGCCTGTAATGGATACACTTAACCCTTCATTTCGTGAGAGCCTAATCAAGACAATGAGCTACCTCGAAGATGTTTCAAAAATCTGCGACACAGCAATTCAACAGTCATGGGAACGAGTTGCATTCCGAAAAGGGAGCGATTATCTGATTTCAATTGCTGAATTAAAATTGCTTGACCCTTTACCAACTTACCTTTTCTGGTTTCTTAAGCCTTTTGGTTTCAACAACATGGTTGTCGGAGATATTGTACAGTCACTTGATGGCATGTCGGGGAAACAGTTTATTTCGCCATCTCACAGGTTAGTGCGCGACAGGGATTCTCTTATTCTTACGCCGGTTTACTTGGAAAACAGTAAGCATTTCTATATCGAAGAGGAGACTAAGGAGCTACTTGTTCCTATTCACCTTAAAATATCATTAATCGAAAAAAGAGAGAAATTTAAAATTCCTGATTCCCC
>CAILKW010000342.1 GCA_903834845.1 uncultured Bacteroidia bacterium
TGAAGTCAGGGAGGTGCGCAATACTTGTGACAGGACTCATTTTATTTACGAATATAAAAATCAAATATACAAAGGGTTAGATGTGAGTTTTTACTAAAATGTTATCTATAAGTCCTTTCCAAAAGGCCTTCTTCTGCCACACCTTGTCCTGACCTTTCAGGAAAGACACAAAAACACAAAGGCTTCACTAAAATTATAGTGAATATATTGGAATCTTTGTGAACCTTGCTGTCTTGGAGCCTTAGTGGCATTTCTTGTTTATTATCGTTTCGGAGTGGACTCATGCATTATTCGTATAAACCTCGTTGTTTTTCATGCACCAAACGTGATACTTCCTAAATAAAATTTGAAAAAAATTAATAATCAAAAAATTAATAATCAAAAAATTAATAATAAGCATACAAACAGATTGAAAATAATGAAAATAAATTTAAAAAATTTGTTAATTTCTGTTTGTTTATATATTACATTTACTAAAAATAAAATTCAGTTTACCAAGGAAAGTATTTACATCATTTTTGGTTCTTCTGCCACTGTCTGTTAGATTGTTACGACCAGCGGGTTCAATCATACAACAAACCTGCCTCACAGAGTGGTTGGTTGTAGTTGGCTCATTCTTTGAAAACAGGCTTTTTACGCTATAAATCATAATCCAAAAATAAAATTACATTGTCACTTTAATTCAGCAAAGGGAAATTTAATAAAAATGCAACATTTACTATCCTTCTGATCAGTAAATGTTGCACAAAAAAAACGTAAGAGAGAACAAAAACTCTTTTCTTAGGTTCATAAAGTTTCCATATACAACAATTTTTTAGCCGAAGCCACAATAATAATTTTGGTAGTCGTACAATTGTCGTAAGGTGAATATTGGTACAATTGAGCCGTGGCGGTTTCAATTGCCAGGTTTACTTCGGGTTCGGATTTCGCTTTCGTTTTCAGAAATGCTGATTTTATATATTTAAGTTCTATGATATATCCATATTTGATTTCATTGCCATAGCGTTTCTCAGGTTCCATATAAATATCGGCATAACCCTGATTGAGTTCTCTTTCGCTGTAAGTTTTATACATAATGCCCAGGTTTAACCAGGCAAGAATAAATGTTTTTATTCCTTCCTCGTGAAATACAAAATCCCGAACTGATACCGCTTCATAGAATTTTTCGATGATATATTTGAAAACAGGTCGCCACTCTCCTTTAGTGGCCATTTTCAGAAATGCGGTTGCAAAAAAATCAATGTTCATTCGCAAATTATATACCTCATTTACAGATTTTTGGATGAATTCCCAAATCATTATTTTTATAAGTATGTTGGGAACAGTATAGACGTTATTACCAAAAATATCAGTTTCTTTAATTGATGTAAAGCCCAAATAAAACAATAGTGATTTGAATTTATCGGCATCTATCAATTCTTTCAGAGCAAACGAACGGCCAAAATTACCGGTTATTTCACTGTTTTCGGCTATTTCCCTCAGTATTGAAAAATTACCGTTAATCTTATTGTTTTCTGTAAGTAAAAAGCGGAATTTCCCATAATCGGTCCGTATGTTTTCATCTATCAGATTATATGGTGATTCGTTGTTCTTAATAAAGTTATGTATATAATATAAAACCGAAACAGTGTTGTAAATTTTTTCATTTTTTTTGCTGAATTTATATCCATTATACCA
>CAILKW010000343.1 GCA_903834845.1 uncultured Bacteroidia bacterium
GAAAAGTACCGGTGGAAAGGTTTTCGATTTTGGAGAATAGGTAGCAGACTACAAGTTTATTTTTGTCTCCGGTTTATTTGGGTAGTACGCCCAAGGTTTAGGATCTAATTATTTGACAGGCAATTATGGTTTGAATGATTATATAGTGCATCAGTATTTTAGAATCATGGCTCTTTGGGATTATAGCCGTTTATTAGTTCTTCAAAATGGTCAATTGAAATAATTTCCGTAATACCATATCGCTTTAAATTAAGCAAGTCATTATCGCCGGTAATCAAATAATCCGCCTTACTTTTTTTTGCCAAACTTAAAAGAAAATCATCCTTTGGATCTCGACAAATTCCAATAATTTCGTCTATTTCGTGAACCTCACCAATTAGCCTTATGAAATCTACCAAGTCTAAAACATCAGTTTTTTTGAAGTATTTCGTGAATTTTTCCCGATCAGAGACTATTTCTAATTCGGTCAAGTTTTGTTCAGCAAACACCAAAACGATTAGCGAACTTGTCACCATTTTTTTCAGTCCATGTAATCGTCTGCCAATAAGGTAACTAATGAATAAATTTGTATCAATAATTATTCTAAGAATTTTTCTTCTTGGCATACAATTCAGTTCTTACGGTTTCAACTTCAGAATCAATCTCTTGCTGCGACAATTCATTTGTTTTGAATGAATTAAGTAATCGGGAAAGTCGGTTGTCTATTGTTTCTTTCGCAAGTTCTTTCCCTAATTTTGCTTTGTCCTCATACGGAAGCTGTTTAACCAGTTCCAAAATCTGTTGGTAAGAAAGCGAAATTTGATAATTGTATGTATTCATAGTTTTTTTCTTCAAAGATAATGAAATTTTCCATTTAATTGAATCAGAAGGAAAGAATAAAAAAACAGAAATACCAACCACCTTTCTGTGAATAAAAGACGGATTGTTGGAAAATATTTTGCAGTAAACTTTTTAGGTTAATCTGTTGGCAACAATTAATGAAATAACCGGGGGTAAGGTTTTCGATTTTGAAGAATAGGTAGCAGACTAAAAGCTTATTTTCGTCTCCGGGATGTGGGTTAGTACGCCACAAGGTTTAGTGTCGAATTTTCTGACAGGTAACTATGCTGATGCTCCACCACAGCACCGGCTTTCAATGTTATTCGCTCGCTAACCTTTGAGTATTTTCAACAAAGGTAGGAGGCTATTAATTATTAACAATATGTACTGTGCCGTCTGTTTACTTTATAGCACCGATTGTAATGAAATAATAGACAAACCCTGTATTCCGCTGAAAACTTCAACATTGTTAGTGAATAATTTATGATTATTAAACAACGCTGTTGTAGCAATCAGACTATCGCCAAGTGACATTTTTCTTTGTTGTCGCAGGTTAATTGCTATTTCGATTATAAAACTACTTATAAATTATAATATTGCTGTCTAAAACCATTTTAATTTCGGTTTGGTAAAATGTTATCATTTCTAATTTCACATTGCCATTCTGAAGGATTTGAAATAGTTTTTATTCCACCTTTTCCGGCAATTTTTTCAAGCCACGAAACCAGGCTTAGTTTTTCCATTGTTTTTGTAGGTGTAATATCAAGTATTGTCACATTCAAGCTTTTAGCAAACGTTATGAAAACGTCTAAATCCGCTTCATTTTTAAGTTCCAATGTTATAAAGCTCATAATTTTAATTTTTAATTTTATGCAAATTTACAAATTTTTCGATAAAACATGCTTATTTAAAATGCAAACAACTAAAGGAACTTATTACTGTTTTTGATGCAGCCGGAAACAAGATGGTTAAAACTGCTTCTGTCTGTGTTTAAATATGTACGCCAATAGCAGGACAAATATTCTCAGCAACACAAAATCACATAGCAATTAGGCCACTTGTTCGCTGTTGCTCCATAATCGCACAAGCTTTTTTCAATGTTATTCGCTCACTTATCTTTGAGTATTTTCACCAAAGGTAAGCGGCAAAAAATTTGTAAATAATATGTGCCACGCAGAATCCTTACGTACAAATATCTGTGTTATCAATTTATTTAACTTGATTTGCTTGGTAACAAACCCAATAAGTTGAAAATAAGGAAAATAGTATAGTTGAAGATTTTTGTATTTATCAGTTTATTAAACAAATCTAATATATAATTCCTCGTATAATTGATAAGCTGTTAATATTTTTTTTATCCTATTTAGTATTGCATTTGCATTACCATGTCCCTCAATAAAATATGATGGACTAATTGATACTGGTCTTGATAACTCAGATTGTACTTTGGTAAGTTTCATTTTTTGTTTTAAATCTGTTGTAAAAAAAGTATTTGGTTCTATGTCAAATAAATATTTACCAACCTTTTCAAGTAACTCAATAAATTGAATATTGTTGAATTTTTTATCGTCAAATATAGCGTACAAAATTTGCTTATGAGTTGCGTCATCTATATCAAAGATATTTTGTTCTTCGTTTTCAAACAAACTTTGGTCAATATCAGGATATGCCCAAATAAGTTTAGCTCTTGCGGTTAGCAAATTTTGCCGTTCAAGCATTTCTTTTTCACTCCAGTTTTCAATTGTTGATAGAAATCTATTTAAATATAAACGGCTGTCTTTATAGCCTTTTTCTGGTTTATCCCTTTTTTCTAAAAATGGTTTATTGCCTAAATCACCATTATTGCCTGACAATGTGAGATTAGCAATTGTATGAGTATATTTATTTTGTAACTCATGCAATTTTTCACCAAATTGCTTTTTCCATTCATAGGCAGGTTTTTGAGGTAAAATATGCTCAATTGTTATTTTATCATTTCCCTCAATCTGAACAATTTCGTTGTTATTGAAATTTTCTAATTTTTCAAGCAAATAAATTCGATTTTTAGATTGAATGTTATAAAAATCCTTGATTTTAAATTCGTTTTCAAATTCGTCATCTGTTGGAAATTTTTGCACATTTCGTTTTTTGCTTAGTGCCATTTGAATAGAAACTAAATAATTCTTTTTGTCAACCTCTTCATATAATCGCATAAAAATCTTATTCAACGCATTAGTCGGTAAAGCACAAACAAAGCGTCGCCAAACAAATGATTGTATGAGATTTAGAATTTCAATAAATGTTTTGTTATCAATTATATTGTTAATATAATCAGAGTAAACCTCTAATAAAAATGGATATGATACACTGATTTCCAAACGATTAATGTAAATTAAATTTTCTCTAATAATTTCATTAGGTTCAAACTCTGGATTTAACAACCGCTGATAAATTGAAGCTAAATTTTTTAATTCTTGAAGAAATGATTCCAGTGTATCTATGTTTTTAAATTTAAATTTACTTTTAAATTCCTCAAAAACTTTACTTTTAGTGGGAATATCTCTGAATTTTAAAGTTAAAAAATCTCTAATGAATTCGGATAATTTGGTCTGTTTTAAATTGTTATCAAGCGTATATTTTTCAATAGTTACCCAAAATTTCTCGTAGATTTTTTGTTGCTCCTCAGGTTGCAAATCCATTAGAACATAATTGCGAATTAAATCAGCTTGGGTTAAATCTAACCCTGTCGAATTAAGACTTTCAAAAATCCTTTGTGGGTCGTCTTTCCTTCGTTCAAGTGAAATTTCGACAAATACCAATTTGTTTAATCCAGTAAGAATAATTTCAAGGTCATCAATGGGGATTTCCTGAATAAAATAATTGTAATTTTCGATTACCCGCGAATATTCTTCTATTTTTGTATCTTCATCATTTTCAATTAAAATTCGTAATGCTTCATTATCCTTTTTTATTGGTCTTAATTTGATTTTTTGCTCTTCAAAATCTTCATTAATCAAGAAATTCTTACGAATTTGGTTTGCTTTTTTTTCATCAACATCTCTTAGCTTATTTGATAAAGCTAAAAGAATTAAACTAATTGAAGTCAATCGTTGTTGACCGTCAATAATTGTTAATTGGGTTTTACCGGAAGATGAATATATTCCGTCATGCATAAATACAATGCTACCAATAAAATGGCTTTCTATATCATCCTTTGTTCCAACAAGATAAATATCTTTTAATAATTGTTTACACTCTTTTTCAGTCCAATCATAATTCCTCTGATACACGGGAATTATAAATTGTGTATCGGGTTGTTTTAAAAATTTCGAAAAATTTACTAATTTTGCTTCCATTTATGTATTATATTTTAGTTAATTTTATAGTTGTTAACGTGTAATATGGAATAAAACCGTAAAATATCTCCCTAACGAACATATGTGAAGTTTTACAATCGTTTATTTCTCTAAAACTATCAAATAATTCCAATATTTTATGTAAATTTTCCATTATATTATCAATCTTCAAATATTGTTTAATTTCATCCCTACCGAAAGCAAAGTAAACACTAAAAAACTGAATTACAAACTTTTTCATAAAAGAATTTGAGGATTGGGTAAAAAATATCTGTCGGTAAACTTTTTAGGTTAATCTGTTGGCAACAATAAAGGAAAAGTACCGGTGGAAAGGTTTTCGATTTTGGAGAATAGGTAGCAGACTACAAGTTTATTTTTGTCTCCGGTTTATTTGGGTAGTACGCCCAAGGTTTAGGATCTAATTATTTGACAGGCAATTATGGTTTGAATGATTA
>CAILKW010000344.1 GCA_903834845.1 uncultured Bacteroidia bacterium
CCCGCCAACGAACAGTACCCTAGCTATGTCCTGTATATTAATATATTAAAAAACTGAAAATGCAACTTGGGTTAAGTGCGATTCCGGAGCATCAACTTAATTACCAATCAGAAAATTCGATCTCTAACCTTATGGCGTACTACCCAAATAACCCGGAGACAAAAATAAGCTTTTAGTCTGCTACCCATTCTTCAAAATAGAAAACCTTTCCCCCTGTACTTTTCATTTGTTGTTGCCAACATATTAATCTCCAAATTACTCCTCTAATTATTTTTCAACAATCTGCCTTTTGTTCATAAAAAATCTTGTTAATCAGTTTATTATTCTTTCCTTTGCTTTTGTAAGAATAGATTTTGAAATAACTTTAAAAAATTGGCAACAGGATGGAAAGTTCGCAGAAAATAGCAACGTTCGCTGATATTTCGGGAGAAATAAACAACGGTAAAACTACATATATATGCCCAATTGGCATGGATTGTGCACTTTTATCGCATATATATAATAGTTATGCCTAATAAATTGATTGATTGATTGATTGATTGATACGGGTATTAAAAAATAATTATTATCTTACAGTTTAATTTATAGAATTCATTTAAGGTTTAAACATTTGAAATTTAATTATATGTGGACTGAATTAGGTAGATTGAATAATGAATACAAAAATCTCAATTTGCGGGATGTAATTGATTATGAGAAATTTTGTATCATCTCAGTAGTATGGCATTCGACAAAAATCGAGGGTTGTTCATTGACAGAAACTGACACAAAAGTTTTATTGGAAAATGATATTACAGCTGCAGGGAAACCACTGAAAGACCATTTAATGATAAAAGACCATTTTGCAGCATTTCAATATATTAAGGAACAAGCAAAACAAAAACGGAAACTTTCAATTGAATTTATTCAAGAAATTGGCGGATTAGTGATGAAGAATACAGGTAGTTTTACAAATACAATTTTAGGTAGTTTCGATACAACAAAAGGAGATTTGCGACTTGCACAAGTTTATGTGGACAAAAAATATTTTCCGGATTATAAGAAAGTTCCAAACTTATTAGAACAATTATGTAAATCTGTAAACGAGAAAATTGATACTGTAAAAGACATTGGAATATTGAAACTTGCAGCAGATGTACAATATAATTTTGTAAATATTCACCCATTCGGAGACGGAAATGGAAGGACATCAAGATTATTAATGAATTATATACAACTATATCACAATGAACCATTAATAAAGATTTTTACAGAAGATAGAACTGAATATATTGATGCACTGAATGAAACGGAAGAAAAAGAGAATTTGGAAATATTTCGGGAATTTGTTGGAAAACAAGAAATTAAATTTTTAACAGCAGAAATAGAAAAATATAAAAAACTTAATCAAGGTTTTATGCTAATGTTTTGATGATTAATAAATAGGCATAATATATGATAGCCGATAATTGTAGGATTTGGTACCAATATGATACTTTTGTGCTTTTACGGAACTGAAGCACTAAATTAAAACTAAAGTGCTGTAATTCTTGGAACTACGGCTAATATTTTTCATTATTACTCCTTTCTCATACCTTTTTTGAAAATATTCACAGACCAGAACAGAAAAAAATCTAACGAAGTTATGGCTATTATGGAGAATTAGCGTAGTTGCCATTCTCAAATTCGATCTCCAACCTTATGGCGTACTTCCCAAATAACCTGGAGACAAAGATAAACTTGTAGTTTGCTACCCATTCTTCAAAATCGAAAACCTTACCACCGGTACTTTTCATTTATCATTTCCAACGCATTAATCTAAAAAGTTTACCGCAAAATATTTTTCAACAATCCGCCTTTTTTTCATAAATAATCTTGTATTTCAGTTTATTATTCTTTCCTTTGCTTTTATAAGAATAAAATTTTGAAACAACATTAAAAAGTGGCAACATGATGGAAAGTTTACAGAAAATAGCAAGTCTCTCTGATGGTTTGGGAGAAATAAATGACTGTAAATCTGCATATATTCGCCCAGTTTGGCATGTATTGTGCACCTTTATTACATGTATATACTTGTTATAGCCAATTAAAATCAAGACCATGGCAGATAAATTAACACATGAAGAATTAGAACAAAAAATAGCAAAAATTGAAGCTGAAAATAAAGAAATGCAATGGCTTCATGAAAAAATTCAACAAATTGAACCATACTTTCCATTTTATGGTGATGTAACTGAATTTAATACCGAAAGAACTATTTTGGATTTAGTTGGAAAAGAAAATTTATATAGTTTGACTTCCGACATTATGGATTTATTAGAAACTTCGGTTGCTGTTTATGAAAAAAACGGAGATTATGCTTTCGGAATGTTTAATTCTAATTGGTGTCAGTTTATGGACAATACATCACGAAAATTGTGCGAAACTGATGATAATTATATTGCTTTAAATTGTGGAAAATGGCTTTGTCATGATGATTGTTGGAAAATTTCAAATTCTGCAATAACTTCAAAAAAAACAGAAGATACAAATTGCGTTGGCGGAATAAAAATATTTGCTGAACCAATAATAGTTAATGATGAAGTTATTGGTGTGATTAATTTTGGATATGGAAATCCACCCACTGATGTTAATACTTTACAAGAACTTTCAAATAAATATAGTATAGATTTAGAAATCCTTAAAATAAATGCTATAAAATATAATCCACGTCCCGATTTTATAATTGAAATTGCTAAAAAGCGTTTAAAATCAATTGCAACCCTGATAGGTGAAATAATTAACAGAAAGCACACAGAATTATCATTAAAACAAAAGAATATTGAATTGCAAATTGCCAAGGATAAGGCCGAAGAAAGCGAGAGTATGTTTTTGGACATGGTCATAAATATTCCTAGTGTAGTCTATCAGTTTCGAGTTCTGAAAAACGGAACTATTGTCTTTCCTTTCATCAGCCCAAAGGCTACCGAGATTTTTGGTATTTCTAACGATGCTTCGTCCTTGGAATGGAACCCCGAACGTGATTTGCATCCTGATGATGTTCAAAAATTCATTACTGTTGTTGATCAATCTATTAGTGAAGTAAAGCCGCACAATTTTGAAGGCAGGTTTGTTACATCAAAAGGACCAATATGGTTTCAGGCAATTGCGCGTCCTATAGTGAAGGGTGATGAAATAATTTTTAACGGCATTTTGATAGATATTAACGAACGCAAGCAGATAGAAATTCTTCTCAAAGAAAAAAATGAAAAAATAGAAACCCAAAACGAAGAGTATAAACAATTGAATGATGAATTAAATATGGCCAAAGAAAAAGCAGAAGAAAGCGACCGCCTCAAATCCGCTTTTCTTGCCAATATGAGCCATGAAATCCGTACACCCATGAACGGCATTTTAGGGTTTTCCGGACTGCTTAAAACACCGGGACTTACCGGCGATGAGCAGCAACAGTATATCAGGATAATTGAAAAAAGCGGAGCACGGATGCTTAATATCATCAACGATATTGTTGATATCTCGAAAATAGAAGCAGGCCTGATCAAACCGGAGATGACAGAGTCGGATATAAATGAACCAGTTGAATTCATCTATACTTTCTTCAAACCCGAAGCGGAAGCAAAAGGGATTGAAATTTCGTTTAGCACCCCCTTGACGGCAAAAGAAGCCACCATCATCACCGACCGCGAAAAGTTATATGCCATCCTTACCAACCTGGTGAAAAATGCCATCAAATACACGGAAGAAGGTGAAATACAAGTTGGTTATTCAAAAAAGGGCGAAACCATTGAATTTTATGTGAAAGATACGGGTATTGGCATTCCGGAAGACAGACAGGCAGCAATCTTCGAACGTTTTGTCCAGGCTGATATTGAAGACAGAAAAGCACTGCAAGGGGCAGGTTTGGGGTTAGCAATTACAAAATCGTATGTTGAGATGTGTGGTGGCAAAATCTGGGTGGAAAGCAAAGAAGGAATTGGCTCAATATTTTATTTTACCTTACCTTACAATCCCGCACTGCAAGAAAACTACATCATTAAAAATGTGGGAGTGGCAGCCTGTGAAAATCATGATAATTCATTAGTTTCGGGACTAAAGATACTCATTGCCGAAGATGATAAAACGTCAGAAATGTTGCTGGACATAGAGGTTAAACCAATTTGTAAAGAAATATTAAAAGCAACCACGGGGGTCGAAGCCGTTGAGGTTTGTCGTGAAAATTCTGATATAGACCTAGTATTGATGGATATCCGGATGCCCGTAATGGGAGGATATGAATCTACCCGGCAAATCCGGCAATTTAACAAAGATGTTGTAATTATTGCACAAACAGCATTTGCACAAATTGGCGACATGGAAAAGTCAATCGAAGCGGGGTGTAATGACTATATTTCAAAACCCATTAACAAAGCTGAATTACTGTCAGTAATGCAAAAGTATTTTGGAAAACAATTAAAAATCAACAGATGATTAAACGATAGAAAATTAAGCACATGGCTATAACAAAGTGTAGCAGTAATACGGGGTTTAGTTGTAATTCAAACATTTTGTTCCGGCAAACTTCGGTGCTGGCAGACAGTTTTATCGCCCGTAATCCCATACTGCTGATACACACAACCTTTACCCATAACCCAACCACGTATTCATAAGCAAAATACATTGGTTTATAAAGGACAAAAATCCACAGTTCTTTTAGCACTTCTGTAAGTATGCTGCACATTACATATTGTTTACAAATTAATCGCCTCAAACTTTTGTTGAAAATATTCACAGAGGAGAACGCGAAGAACATTCACTGACTTAGGTGCAATTCTGCAGCATCAGCAAATTTACCTGTCAGAAAATTCGATATCAAACCTTGTGGCGTACTTACCAATGAAACCGGAGTTGAAAATAAACATCCCAGTTTGCTACCCATTCTTCAAAATCGAAAACCTTTCCTCCGGTTCGTTTCATTTATTGTTGCCAACACAAGAACCTACAATTCTTTTGCAAAATATCTTTTTACACACCGGATTTTATTCCATAAAAAATCTGGTAATTCAGTTTATTATTCTTTCCTTTGATGTTGGAAGAATAAATTTTGAACCACCTTGAAAACTGGCAACAGGATGGAAAGTTTACAGAAAATATTGGGGTTCGCTGATTATTCGGGAGAAATAAATAACGATAAATTATTGAATTATGGACAGAATATTATCTATCTTGACTCCTTTGTTGCCGTTAGTATCCTTTTTTCTGGGATACTATTTTAATCGCCTGATTGAAAAATCAAAAAATGATAAGGAATTAAATAAGAGATACTTAAATGGGCTTAGATTATATTTGGAGGAAACATATTACAGACTATTTCAGATAAATCAAATTGTATTACAAGATGGTAACTGTCCATCATTAACGCTTATTAATAGTTTCAGGGAAATTAAAAAACATGATAAACACTGGTTTGTAAATGAAGGCTGCTATTTAATTTCATCATCATATTTGGTTGCGTGCCTTTGGGGTACAATAGAAAAACTAAGACAAGAATATCCGTATATCACAATAAAGAAAAAAGATGACACTCTGATACTGAACAAGGTATTCGAAATTAATCTGGCTTTTTTGAAGGACCTGAGCGTTTTTTATGTTTTGCAACATAACATCGGTCAAATAATGTATAATAAATCAGAGGAAAGGCTGCTAAATTATGCTGAATTTGTCGAATTACTCATAAACGACAAGTCATCAATTTGGTTTGAAAGGTTAATCAACTTTATGATAGAGGTTGGAGAGGGTAAGAAGAAGAAAAATATTGAATTAGCATTGGATGCCATAAATTCACTAAGCAAATATTTGGAAGCCAAGTATAAACTGGGGCCATCAATAAAGAATAGACTTGAAATGGAGAGGAATAAATGACTCGTCTGTCCTCAACAGCTATTATGTCCGATGAAGCTTTAAAACATAGCCCATTACCATTTTTTTTTGGAAAATAGTACTGTGAGTCTGTGTTTACTCTGAACTAAACCTTTCAGTAATTGCCCTCTAACTGATTAATTCCGGGTACGGATATTAAAATTAATTATAAAAATTGTTGTAAAAAAATGAGAAAATGAGAAACTTATTTCTCTTTCCTATCGTACAAAATTTCGAAATTGCCTAAGAATAATTTACTGAAGCAATTTATGTTCGTTATTTTTTTTAAAATTATAGTTTTTACCTTTAAATTTAATTTATTATGGCTTTTCAACCTGGCGATTATTACAACGCAACCGCAAAAGTTACTTTACACATAGGGTTTGCAGACGATGCCGATGGTGGCATCAAGGGAGGTACGATTACTAATGCTGATGGAAGTGTTCACAATCTCACATCAGGTAATTTCGGTTATGTGGATAATAAAAACCCTAAAAAGGGGTTTGCAGTTGTGACTGTGCTTGAACCACATGATTTTCAATCTATTACATTTAGCTGTACTGATATGAAGAGTAGTACAACGCTTCAAGGGTATGGGGCAAGGGTTTGTGCAGTTGGAGCACAAAATCTTAGCGGAACATACACAAAAAAGACATTACCTACAGCAGTGGTTGGACAATCATATCAAGGGGGTATCGTAGCCTATATTTTCAAACCTGGTGATAACGGTTATGTAGCAGGTGAAGTGCATGGTTTAATTGCTGCAACAAGTGACCAAGCTGCTACCAGATGGGAAGGTGGAGGCGGATGGTCGGTAACCGGTGCAACAGACACGGCATTAGGCACAGGTGGCGCAAATACCACAAAAATCATTAATGCTCAAAAGACGAGTGCCATTTATCCATTCGCAGCCAAACTCTGCAGAGATTACAATGGTGGTGGTTTCACAGATTGGTATTTACCTTCAAAAGATGAGTTAAATCTGCTTTATTTAAACAAAGCTGCAATTGGTGGTTTCGGTAATGAAAATTACTATAGCTCTTCGGAAACGAATGTGTCTAACTGTTGGTATCAGGACTTCACTAATGGTGTTCCGAATAACAACATGAAGAGCTGGGGATTTAAGTGCCGGCCTGTTCGTGTTTTTTAACTCTTTTCAAATTTGTAAAGTTGCGAAGCATTGATGTTTCGCAACTTTTCTTATTCAGAAACAAAAAAAAATAATAGTATTCACAACCATGTTAATAAAAATTGATTAAAGTACTTGTTCAGATCAAATTATATGGTACTTTTGCTCAGGTATGAAGTGAATTACTTATTCTGCATCAAAATATTACAGAAAATGTAATTTAAATTTTAATCGGAACAAGTATGAAAAAGTTTTTTGTATTTATCCTTTCAATTACAATTGTATTTGGTATTGGCTGCGGTTCGGGCAGTACACCAAAAACAGAATTGTCAAAAGCATCGGGTGAGTATAGTTTTGAAGTGCCGAACAATAAAATTTCGACAGCAAAAGTGAAAGTGGCTAACGATTTAAAATCACTTTCATTTGAATTAGTTACAGCGACCCAGAGTGGTTGTACTGGTGAGTTGAACGGTGATGCAGTGCTTCAAGGTGGAGCAGTATTCGTATATAAGGCTAAATATCAAGATGTTGAATGTAAATTAGAATTAAAATTTAGTGCCGACACTTTGGTTATTGCCGAATCGGGTATGTGTAGTCATGGCGCGGGCTGTAGTTTTAACGGTGCTTATACAAAATCAATAAAATAGTTTTCTTCATTTTAACATCCTTAAACAAAGGTCAAAGTTTGTTTGTTATCAATAAAAATTTAATATCATATCATTATGGCAGATTTTAAAAAGTTCCTGCCCACACTGCTTAAGCATGAAGGTGGTTGGGTTGATCACCCCAGTGATCCGGGTGGAAAAACAAATAAAGGGGTTACAATAGCTGTATTTCAGGCTAATTCAGAAAAATTGCTCTCTATCGAACCAACAGTTGAAAATCTTAAAGCTTTGACAAACGAACAAGCCGGTATATTGTATAAAAAATTATATTGGGATACTTTCTTAGCGGATGAGTTTCCAGTTCAGGAGTTAGCTGAAATAGTTTTTGATTTCAATGTAAACGCCGGTAGTAATGCATTGAAAATACTTCAAAGAGTACTCAATGGTATGGGTGCAGATATAGCCGAAGATGGTATTTTTGGCAAAGGGTCTCTCGCTGCTCTGAAATCCTTTGATGCAATTGATGTGTATCAAAATTACAAACAAGCACGTAAAGATTTCTATATAAATCTTTGTGAAAAAAATTCCAAATTCGAAGTTTTCCGTAAGGGCTGGCTCAATCGAGTTGATTCTTTTCCCGACTTAAGATAGTTATCATCAATGCAAAATAATAAAGAGCTTTCCCGTGTAGGAAGGCTCTTTTGTTTTACTTAACACCAGAACAGAATTCGATACAATATTAGCCTACCAAAACCGGAATAAAATAGTGAAAAAAATTGTTTAGCTAAGTAAATAAACTCCTTTTGGTAATTTGTAAAGAATAATCGGTCAAATAAGATATTTAAGGTTAAAAGTATGTAAAACACTGTTTTCGTTGAACTTTAATTTCTACACTCGAAAACCTTTCACGTGACTTGAAAGTGGTTCACAGTAAAGGATTTAGTCGGTCCAACCTCAACAATATGAGGATGTTTTATCAACGTTTCCCAATTTGTGAGAAGGCTTCTGACAAATTGAGCTGGTCACATTACGTTGAATTGATTAAAATTGATAACGCACTTGAATGTTCCTTTTACGAAAAACAAGCAATACTCGAAAATTGGTCCGTTCCAGAATTTAAAAGACAAAAAAACTCTTCGTTGTTCTTGCGTTTAGCTGCAACAAAAGACAAGGAAGGGATAATAAGGCTTTCGCAACAAGGCCAACTTATCCAACAACCATCTGATATATTGAGGGATCCTTACGTACTTGAATTCCTAAAAATCCCTGAACCATATTATCTTAGCGAAAGCGAACTGGAGACAAGGATCATTGACAACCTCCAACATTTTCTACTCGAACTGGGCAAAGGCTTTGCATTTATTGGCCGTCAATACCGAATCACCCTTGCGAACCGTCATCATCACGTTGATCTGGTATTTTATCACCGGATACTTAAATGCTTTGTGCTTATTGATTTGAAAAAGGAAACTGCCGGTTATGAAGATGTGGGACAGATGAATATGTATTTGGGTTATTTCGAAAACGAAGAGAATACAGAAGGCGATAATCCTCCGATTGGAATCGTTTTGGCACGCGACAAAGACGAACTTCAAATAAAATACGCGATGCACAACCTCAACTCACAACTCTTTGTGGCCAAATACCAGTTGTATTTGCCGAGCGAAATGGAACTTAGAAAAGAAATCGAACGAATGTATAACAATATAAATCAATAACCTTTACTATTATGACAATTAATCAACAAGATAAAGACAATCTTTCGAAAGCCTTAGGTATTTTTATTGAAGCTTTTCGCCCATACATTGTTTCATTGTTAATGACTGAGAATGATGACCTTTGGCCAGCCGAGTTTTTCAAATGTTTAAGTTTCGACCAGCAAAAGCATTGGAAAGAAGGATTGAAAAATGGAAAAAATCCAATGGAAATGATTGATTATCATCATTTCAAATCATTTGCCATTAAAAACAAGGAATTATTGAAGCCCGATTTTGGGAAGAAGTTTGGCGATATTCCCAATTGGCTGGGTGAAATTGTGGAAGTACGCAACAAAATTCACCATTATGACAATAGCCTGGACGAGGATGAAGCGACTAAAGCATGGATCCACATGAAAACCATCGCCCGATTCTCGAAGATGGACGTGTTGGAAACAGAACTCAAACGGCTTCAGGAGTTTAAACAGCCTGTTATTGTAAAAATTGCTCCCCCGCCACAATCGAATGAACTGCTCCCTTGGTTCAAGGTTGTAACACCGCATATTGATATCAAGCTGGGCCAACTCGACGAATCTATTTTTGCAGCAAACCTGGCAGAAGTAGCACTTGGAAATGGTCGCGAAATTTACAGCAATTTGGATGTGTTTTTTTCAAAAACATTCTTTACTGCCGGTTTAAAGAGCGTTGCCAAAACAGTGGTTAAGGGCTTAAATGGTAAAGAAGATGCCGAAAATAGGGTTATTTCATTACAAACAGGTTTTGGAGGCGGAAAAACCCATACTTTGATTTCGCTTTATCACCTTTGCAAATTGGGCAAAAGGGCAACACAATCACTGGCTGCCCGCGAATTGTTGGACTATACCGGAATACCGGAGTTCGATACTGCCAATATTGCTGTTTTCACCAATTCAACAAACGATGCTGCCAATGGCAGGACGACTGCCGATGGTGTTCATATTCAAACAATTTGGGGCGAATTGGCCTATCAGTTAGGCGGTAAGGACGCTTATGAAATAGTACGCAAAAACGATGAACAGTTGATTGCACCTGCAGGATTGTTTAAAACAGTTTTAGAAAAATGCCATCCTGCCCTTATTCTGATTGATGAATTGGCCGACTATTGCGTAAAAGCCTCGGCACGAAAAGCGGTAAGCAGCAATCTGTCAGATCAAACCATCAGTTTTATGCAGGAATTGACTGAAGCTGTGGCCGTCACCAACAATTGTGTTGCAGTCGTTACGCTTCCGGCAAGCCCGCAGGAAGTAGGTAACACCACCGATGCACAATCTATATTGATCAGTCTTCAACACCGGGTTACTCGTGTGGGTGCAGATACCCAACCTGTTGCTGATGAGGAAATTTATGAAGTAATCCGCAGACGATTATTTGAAACCACGGGTGACGAGTTTCAGGTTGAAGCATGTGCCACCAAATATATGGAATTGTATTCGAAGCATAGGAGTGGATTGCCGGTGCATGTAACCAAAATGGAATACAAACAAAAAATACTCAAATCGTACCCGTTTCATCCCGAACTGATTGATGTTTTCCGTGTCCGTTGGGCGAGCCATCATGGTTTTCAGCGGACAAGAGGTGTGTTGCGTTTATTGGCATCTTTGGTAAGTGATCTGTGGCGCAGACAGTTGTCCCTAACGGGAAATAATCTGTTAATCCATCCGGGAATGATCAACTTTGCGAACCTTGATGCCATATCGGGTCAATTGAAAAAATTGTATGGTAATGGTTACGATGCTGTAATTACTGCCGATGTTGCCGGGCCAGCCTCGAATGCCGCCAAAATTGACTGAAACAGACAGGAATACGGTCAATGGTGTCTTTCTCAATCTATTGCATCCATTATCCTGATGAACTCATTCGGTAGTGACGGAGCCAATCGTGGAGTTGGTGTTCCTGAGATAAAATTACAAATGCTGGAGCCTAACGGATTCAATCACAATAATATTAATGGTGCTCTCGATGAGCTGGAAAGTTCGGC
>CAILKW010000345.1 GCA_903834845.1 uncultured Bacteroidia bacterium
GCAACAATTCCTGAAGGTGTGTGGATTTCGATCCTGTATTTTTTATCGCTATTTAAGAAATTGCGAACAACAATTTCAATCTCTGTGGTATCTCCATTTTTCATTTTGGTTCTATACGGATCGGCCTTTACCCAGAAAGGATCAAACCAAAAGCGGTAATCCGAATCATTACTTACCGAATGAAACGCTTTCCGCATTTTGTATGCCCATTTCGTGTAACGTTGAATTATTTTTGCTGGATTATTCATCACATAAGAATGACCACCTAACAGAATATCAGGCATTAGTCGTGTCAGATATTCTGAAGTATAAATATATCCTTCCTCAAGGATAGCACTGTTTCGTGCTACCAATGCTTCGTGGCCGGTATGCCTTGGATTATCAGGATCGCCAAAAATATTGTCACCCGTAAAAGCCACTTTTCTACTGTCAATAATACCGTGCATGCAGAGTGCATATTTGGTTTGTCCGGGCATCCAATCTATCGTAAAATTATATCCTTCCCATTGAAATGCTTCACCTGATTTAAAAGCCCTATCCACATGAATTGCGTTGAAACCACTTTTATACCCCCGCATCATGGCAGGCAAATCATACCTATCAGGCTGTTCCATAATGGATACCATATTTTCGAGAACCCAAACCGGAGTTCCCCATTTCTTTTTTAAATATGGGGCATTAAGGAAATGATCGCCATGTACATGGGTCACAACCAGTGCATCTATCTGCTTTAACCCATATTGCGCCTTCATCAGATTGAGCGATCTTTCTAATAATGTCGTATCAATAAGACCGCAATCAATCAACAATGCATGACCGTTATCTGACAGAATGAGCGAAAAGTTGGGGAAATATTCGGGCCCCTTGAATTTGAATAGATGTGGAGATACTTGCCAAATATAGGGTATATCTGTTGGAGTTGAAACCATATCCTGACTGGCAGAAGCAAAGGTTGACACATCGTAACCTCTTAATAATAAATGCTCAAGATTGAATAGTTTGTTCAAATAGGCTTTTAATTGTGGAACTGGATTCAATAATAAATCTCCGTGTGACGGCAGGAGGATTGATAGCCTAAAATCCCTAAGCATTGCAGTTGAATTGTATAATGCACGTAATCCGGCCCCAAATCCGTAATCCCATTCGGAATCAAAAAAATTGTGCATTTTTGCTCCATCCATCATAACATCGCCGGAAAAAGCAATCCAACTTCCATTTACCTTTAACAAATATGACATACTTCCCGGACTGTTACCAGGTGTTGCAATGCACCAAAATGAATATCCATGCCATGTAAAGGTATCCATACCCGAAAATTCACGATCTACGGGTATGGATTGAATTGGCGGTCGTAAATAACTTGCACCATGTACAGAATAAGCATCACCATTTAATGGGTTAGTTTTCCGAAATGATACAGGTTGCTCAAAAAACCTTCTTTCCGTTTTCGGAACTGCAATTTTCGAATTCCAGGCTGAAAGTAGTTGGTATCCTTGACATTGCTCACGATGATGATGAGTAAACAAAACCCAATCTATCTTTTTGATTCCAATTTCAGACAGATGTGAGAGCACGCTTCCATCACCAAGATCAATTAGTAAGGCACTGTCCTTATCACGAAGAATATACACATTGCATACATCGGTAAATTTATAAAGATTTGGAATTGAGGCAACTGGTATTAACTTACCATTTGCATCATTTAATATGCCTGAATTAGATGTTGGTGAAAATGCGGATGCCGCTAAAACTTGTAAAAATAAATGGATGATGATTAAACACCTTTTCATTATTAGTTATTTGAATAGTAACATTGTAATGATTTTATTATCGGCGTTCCAACATTCTCAGTTACCGACAACCTGATTTTTGTGAAGGTATCTTTTGTAAAGTTTTCGATTCTTTTATGCCCAACACTAAGGCCATCAGAGATTTTCATCCATTTACTATCCTTTTCTCCCTCGAGAACATATTTACGGATTCGCTCTCCCTTAGAAATATCTTCTGATATTACAACACAATTAACTTCTTGAGGGTGAGGAAAACTGACCACAAAATTATTCCCCTTTCCCTGGCTTTGCCCAACCATATTTGAAAATCGGCTTTTGATCAATTGGCCAAACTCGCCAAGTAGCTTCACATCAGCCTCTGGAACCAATCCCCTGTCGTCCACTACAATCCCCAAAAGCATATTTGTGTTTCTTCCAACGCTTTTATCGTATCTGTCTGAAAGATCGGCAAGACTACGCAGTGTATTATCCTGATCTTTATGCCAGAACCATCCACCCTGAAAGGAGGAATTTTTCCTGAGAGGAAAATCAGACTCCCCCGGACACCAGAACATCCCCTCGGGATTGCCGTTTAACCCTTTAATCTGGATTACACCCGTTGCCGAAGTTGTGGAATCTGCCCTTGCCCAACATGGATAAGGCGCTACACCATTTTCATTTCCGACCCATCTGATGTTATTTTCATATCCGTAAGGGCCTTGAAATGCAAGAGATTTAGGCTGGTATTTTTTCAAAAGCGAAAGTACGTCGAATCCCCCTTTTTCGGGAGGCAATACTCCACCGTCGAACCAAACCTCGAATAATTCGCCGTATTGTGACCAAAGCTCTGTAAGCTGCATCTTCACAATTTCATTGTATTTTTTCTGTTCCTCAGGATTATGGGAAACAACTTTTCCCGGATTGTCCACCCTAAGGTATCCATTTGCAGTAGTACTGGCATAAATACCGGGTTTAAGACCAAATTTTTTGCACGAAGCCATGAAGTCTTTTAGTATATCACCTTGCCCATTTCGCCACGGAGTGTTTTTTACGCTATAAGGATGTGCCTTAGTTGGCCACAGGCTGAACCCGCTGCAATGTTTGGCAACCAGAACGGCATAAGTGGCACCCATTGACTTCGCTGCTCTGATCCATTGATCTGTATCGAGTTCTTTAGGATTAAAAATTGATAAATCGGGATGATAATTCCAATCCTTACGAAAATTATAAGTCGGCTCAAAAACCTGTAAATCAAAGTGAATAAGCACACCTATTTCGGAATCAGACCAGTTTAAGTGAGCTTTCGTAGGTGTTACTGATTTCTTTTGAATAGCAGATACAGTAAACGTCAATGCAAAAATGCTAATCAGGCTTAAAACTATAAATCGGAAAATGTATTTTTTCATATTCATATAAAATTGAGTCATTAAAATTATTCAAATAGTTACTTAATTGTTAATAAGTATGAAGTTAACCTTCATTTCTTTGGCCTTTCTGTCAATTATGATTTTTCCCTTCAAAATAATTGTTCCTTTTCCTCCTGAGGGATGAGCTGTAATGTTAATATTATACATTCCATCGCGATTTTGGGTGGCGAAACCGGGAGTCTCAATGCCTTGTAAAATCAGACTTGCCGATTCAATGTTGACAGTTTCAAGCTTTTCGTTTTTTGCAATTACCTGATATTGTCCGGCAGTAAGAATAAAGTCAGATAAATCAATTTCAAATTTTCCGTATTTATCA
>CAILKW010000346.1 GCA_903834845.1 uncultured Bacteroidia bacterium
AAATACAGTTTGGGATAATTTAAAGCAACTTGCAAGGTCGGGCAAAATTGACAATTTTTCTATTTCGGCAGGATTAATAAAAGGTGATTTTAAAAGCAATGAAGCAAGTGACTCTGATGTGTATAAAACAATACAGGGTGCTTGCTATTCACTTAAGCTACACCCCGACCCTATTCTTGAACGGTATATCGACAGTTTAATTACAATTATTGGGAAAGTACAGGAGCCAGATGGATATTTATACACAATACGATATTTTATGCCTCTGGGAAACAAATGTATTGGAGGGAGATGGGCTAATCTGAGTCATAGTCATGAACTGTATAATTTAGGACATCTGATTGAAGCAGCTGTCGCACATTATGAAGCAACCCATAAACTTAATTTCCTTAATATGGCTGTAAAAACTGCAGACCTGATTGCAAGAACTTTTGGTACTGATAGACTCTGCGCTATTCCCGGTCATCAGGAAATTGAGCTGGCTCTGGCAAAATTGTATAAAGTAACCGGTAAAAAGGAATATTTAGATGTGGCGAAATTTTTCCTTGATGAACGAGGTCATTATAATAAAGGAAGAGTACAATATGTCTTCAGAAATAGCCTTACCTATTATCAGGATCATAAACCTGTTTTGGAGCAGGAAGAGACAACCGGTCATGCTGTCAGAGCTTGTTATATGTATGCCGGAATGGTTGACGTTGGGGCAATGAGTGGCCATGTTGAATATATTAATGCATCGAGGCGTTTGTGGGAAAATGCTACAAGTAAAAAGATTTATCTAACCGGAGGCGTAGGTGCCAGTGACACGAAAGGAGAAGCTTTCGATGAAGAATATATGTTACCCAATCTTAAAGCATATAGTGAAACATGTGGCGCGGTAGCTAATATGTTATGGAATTTCAGATTAGGAAAATATTATAAAGATGCAAAGTACTTCGATGTACTTGAAAGAACCTTGTATAATGGCTATCTGTCTTCAAGTTCCGTACATGGAGTTGGCTATTTCTATACCAATCCGTTGGCAGACAGAGGTAAAAAGAATCGCTCAGGCTGGTTCGATCCACCTTGCTGCCCTACAAATATCTCCAGAACCACAACATCAGTTCCCGGTTATTTATACCTTGCTGATAAGGATAACCTTTATATAAACCTCTTTATGAAAAGCGTATCCCAAATTGATTTTGGCGGAAGAACCGTTAGTGTTATTCAGGAAACCGACTATCCGTGGGATGGTGAGGTGAATTTTAGATTAGCCATAAATAAACCATCTTCATTTACTATTAAAATCAGGATGCCCGGCTGGGCGCGTGAAGAAGCTATACCTATGGGATTATATAGGTATATGAATAAAATAAACCGTGATATTTTATTGAAAGTGAACGGGCAAAGACAAACACTCACCATAGACAAAGGATATGCTGTCATTTATAAAAAGTGGCAAACCGGTGACGAGATAGCTTTGTCTTTACCAATGGAGGTAAGGAGGGTATTATGCGATGAAAGAGTAAAAGAAAATTCAGGCAGAGTTGCTATTGAGCGCGGGCCAATTGTATTTTGTGTTGAGGGGATTGACAATAATGGAAAAACAAGTAATATAATACTACCTGATGAATCAAAACTATCGTGTAGATTTGTAAAGGATCTGATTGGTGGAATAACTGTTATTGAAGGGAAAGCAAAAGCAGTTGATAAAAATGGTTCTGCCATAACATCCGATTTTATGGCTATCCCATATTTTGCGTGGCTCAACCGGGGTAAAGGAGAAATGGATGTATGGCTGCCACGAAATATCCTTTCTCCAAATTAATGTAAATATCCAAATTTAATTTACTAAAAATTGTTCATTATGGCAAATAACATAAGTCCGCTAAATCTTTACTGTTGGGGTAAAAAGATATCTCTGTTTTTTATTTCAATCCTGCTAACCTTAATAAGTTATGGCTCCGTCCCTTTTAAAACTGACCGATGGCTTGAAATTGATCTTTATTGGTTTGAGCATAAGGATATGGAGAAATCCGTCAATCAGTTTTGGGATCGGTTTAATCCGCTTCTCTCAGACGTTGATGGGTGGAGGGGGGTTATCCTGAATGTTGGTTGGATAAACGATTACATATTGGAATGGCATGGTGACATGAATGAAACAATGCAATTGCCAAAAAGCATGAAAAAGTGGTCTTGGTTTAAAGATGAAGGTCAATTAGCCGGAAACTCAGCTGAAAGAACAGAGCTTTGGAAAGATCGTTTTACTAAGGCCGATCCTCCTGAAGTAATCAATTATGAACCGTGGACTTATTCCGATCTAAAAAAATTATCAGAATTATTGAAGAAGGTGGCTCTTAAAAGATATGGTTTTAAAGATGTTAGGATTGGAACTTTTGTTCTGGGATTTGAAAGTATATACGGTGGAGATAAAAACATATTCGCTAAAACGCATAAGAACGCATATCTTAACAATGCCCCTAATCTGGTCGCTCTTCTATCAGCAGACAATAAAAAATATGGAGCGTTCCCTAAGGGAATACCTGAAAATACACCGTTTACCGAATTCTTTGGTAAACAATGGGGCGACTTTTCAAAAGCAGTTGATCTTGATGTAATTGTTTTTAGGGATAGCTATCTCGG
>CAILKW010000347.1 GCA_903834845.1 uncultured Bacteroidia bacterium
GTAGGGGTTATCATTCGGGTATCGGTAGAAAATAGTGGTAGTAATAGTTGTCCCATGGCAACAAAAATAAGGATTTTTATTCTACGACAACTATATCATAAGTTGCTGATAATCAATTATAGGTCTTGGAGGTCTGAATCTTCAGTAAACAATGCTAAATGAAATATGTTTGTTCAAAAATATCTTGAATCATAGAATATTAACTAAACTTTGTTCTCATAAAAGCGTTTTTTTTAAGGGAATTACTGGATACGAATTATGATTTATAAAAATTGAGATGCGAATTTGTATAATTAATATTGAATCTGAATAAAATAAAAGTCCAAACATAATAAAGTTAAATATATAAATGATATACAGATAATTACAAAATTTCATAGTTTAAATAAACAGATAACAATCAAAAATTTCAACTTCCTTAAGAGTTATACATGTCCCATTTTTTTACAGGAGAGAATAAACTCACCTGTTAAAACAGGACATGTTTTGCAACTTTGAGATTCTCTGTCTCTTCCTTTCAACTCTTCCGAAAAGCCCCGAAAAAATAGGGGCTTCTAATGATAATTTGTATAATAAATTGTAAATAGCTATTTTATTCAGTCTTTTAGCACAATTTTTTCAATCATTTCATTGGCTTTCAGAATGTATGTGCCGGAAACGACTTTTACACCATTCCCATTTGTTCCATCCCAAACAAACTGTTGCACTTTTGCTGCCTTTCCTTTGTACAGATTGCGGATAAATTTACCGGTCAGATCGTAAATATTAACTTCCAGATTCTTTGGGTCAAAAATCTGTATCTCAATATTCAATTGATCGTTAAACGGATTTGGATAGCATTTTAACTGATCTGATTCAACAACTATTTGAATTTCAGGGAGTCCAATAATGGATACCTTAGCGAAGAGTGACCCGTTCTTTTCAAACAAATCGTTGCCTTTAAGGATTACTTTACTGAGTTTGTACAACTGATTTCCCCGATATAGCTGTAGCTCCACCTGATGGCCTGCAGCGAATCCGTTCACAGCCACACTCATTCCATCGTTGCTCGATGCAGGAATACTGATACTTCCACCTATCATCTGGTCTGTACCGATGGTTGCTGAACCAACACAATACTTACCATCGAAAATACCTATCTGATCACCTGCCTGTAAACCTGAAGCTTGCAAATCAACAATATGGATGCTAAAATGGTCAGTGCCATTACCAACGAAAACTTTTGTAAAATGTGTTGAGGTAAGAACTTCGGGAAGATACGTTGCAGCTTTTGTTGGAGTTGCTGGAATGGTTAAAGTACAGCTGGAAGCTGTATAAACTTTATAGCCCCTGCCAGGAATGAAATTACCGATTTTGTTTTTCCAACCATCGGGTTCACCAAAATTTTCGATCGTTTTTCCTGTTTCATCAACCACTTTTATAAGTTTTCCTGAATCAATAAGCGGTTGAACGAGAGCTTTTGCATCCTGCAAGACGGTACAAGGGTAGGAGATAAAGTTCCATCCTAATGCCAAATTGATGTCAAACGGCAATTGAACAGGAACTCCATCGAGTGAAAGCATTGATGCTTCCGTTACATAAACCTTGTAACCTTTTGATGAATTCATGTTGCCGATGTTGTTTATCCATCCTCCCAAACCACCAAAATTTTCGATGGTTTTTCCTGTTTCATCAACCACTTTTTTGAGTTTTCCTAATTTAATCAAAGACTGGAAGATATCCATCAGATTAAGATTCGTAGGGACAACATTAGCCGATATGATATTCCATCCGATAATTAGCGGGATTTGTTGCAGCACATTCAGGTTTTTCACCTGAATAGTTACCTGATCTAAAGGTGAATCAACAATTCCGTCATTCACAACTAATGAAAATGTAAAATCTGTATTTGCAGATACCTCAGGAGCTGTGAATGTTGGTTTTGCGGCTGTTGTTGAACTTATAATAATCCCTGCAGGGGCTGTCCATTTGTAGGTCAGCGTATTGCCGTCAGCGTCAGAAGATGCTGAACCATCCAAAGTGACCGTTGTACCTTCATTAACAGATTGATCTGGTCCTGCATTGGCAACAGGTGTTGTATTTGTAATAACAATACTCCACAGAGCTTTTGAGACCGAAGCACCTTGTTTTCCACTGTTGTATTTCTGCAATTTACTCACATCAAGAGCTATACTATAGATTCCGTTAACAGCACCTGTCTGATCTATACCTGACAAGACATAAACCTTATCGGTTGATTTTGTGAAAGACAGATTCTGAGTTCCTAATGGCTGCCCATCACGTTCAAATTTTAGAAAATCCTTTAATTTGGAGTCATCAAGCAATTTGTCTGAAAATTCAATTTTTAGAGAAGTTGGCTGAGCGACAACTACAGTTTGCGGTGCGTCAGTCCAAGTGCCAATTAATGAGATTTCATCGATAAATACAGTTATTTCAGTGATAGTAGTGTTATTATACTTATCAATACAATGGGCCTGTAGAGTAAGATTTCCTGAATAGCTAAGGCTCAAAGGCAAAGAAAGCGATCCTGTTTTTACATTCGAGCTATCTGCGAGAAGGATTAGATTTACCTTATCAGTTTGATAAAGTTTTATCCTTGAATCTGGTTCATTTACTGTCATTGAGGCTATCAGATTCCGTGTTGCAGTAATGTCATCTGAACTCGAATATCCCATATCAGGTGTAATATGCAAATTTGTTACTGCATTGGGAGGTGTTCGTTTCACAATCCATTCATATTTAACAGTGTCTGCCGTTGAGTTACCTGCCAAGTCAATAACTTCCTTCATTTTCACCTTAAGCAGATAATTTCCTTCGTAATAAGTAAGCAACCTAAACTCTGTAAACAGGTATTCCGAATCGGTCTTCTTTGTAAAGTTAATTTGAGAAAGTGGTTGTTTCAGTCCATCTTTCCAAAGTTCAAGTGAGCTTAATCCGAAACCTTTCACAGTTTCGTTAAACTTAACAGCGAAAGAAACATAGTGCTGTGCATCGTATCCACCATCGCTCGATGGGGTTATTTTGCTAATCTGTGGTGCTTTTTGGTCTATTTCCCATTCAACCGACTGATTTAATAATCCATTGGTTCCATCCAACGATTTGATATTTGTTAAATCTACCGTTAATGAATACATGCCATCTGCCGATAAAAACGCCTTTAATCCCGAGAGTTGGAATAACATTCCTTCAGTATCCATTTCTGTAATTACAATTTCACCCACAACCGTAATACCATCTTTTTTCCAGGTAAACCTGACCGGAAGTAACGTTGATTTGTCAATTGGAAGATTAAATTTCAGCAAAATTAAATCGAATGGTGCGCCGATATTATTTTCGGGCAATCCTATAAACTCACTAATTGCCGGAATACTAATGAATTGTGTCCATGTTATTTGTTTTCCGGTTAAGCCGAATGTTCCGGTAAGATCACTGATCTGGCTTGCCTGAACGGTAAGTGCAAAGAATCCGTTTTGAACAGACTTAGTTGTAAAATCAATTTTAAAAGTTACAGGATCAATTTGACTGACTAATACTGTGGCATCCATCACATCAGAACCGCCTTGTACACGTAAGGTCATATCCTGATAATTGAATGTAGCGGGATCAATAGGCTTGTTAAACACTACGTTTACCGAAGTTACCGGAGCTGTAACAAATGCTGAAGGAACACCTTCAAACCGGACAATTTCAGGTGGGTTTTGGTCAATTACTGCAAATCTTATGATATATTTTTGGACACTGTTTGCTGCAAAAATATCCAGAAAATGTATCATATTTTCATAAACAGGTTCTTTCCCGTCTGGCATTGTAACATGAGTTTGCCATACATTATCAAGAGGAATAACCTGTCCGTCTTCTCGTGTGACACTGACAATTTTGTAGTTACCATTTCCCGGATCACTGAATTTCTGATAGTTCCACCCTATTTTAGAAGGAGTAACTGATAGTTCGATCTCATGATTTCCTGATGCTATTGTTCCAGCAATACTTGATGCAGAGACTGGATTAACATCGAGAGCACCGCCACTTGAGAGGTAAATAATATCAGGGAATTCTTTGGCATCCTGAACTTCGTTTACAAGAAAATCGTTTATGCCATCTTCAACACCTTCATAAACACGAACACTATGTATAAGTTCATGAAGAGTTACTCCACTTATAAGACTAAGATTAGGATTACCTCGGCTATCCAAATGAGTAACTTTTGCCTCGTACGAAACGAAATGGCCTAACAAATCGCTTGTAAACCACCACTGTCCGATTACTGATTTCTTTGGAGCAATGTTCCCAAAGTCAATGTTTGTTAAGCCTAACTGACGGGGTTGTCCATTTAGATTTGAACCAATCAAAGCAAAATTAATGGCCAGGCCTTTTTCGTTTTCAACAATTTTGGGTTGTGCACTCTCTATCCGAACATTTTTAGCAGTACCAAAACCATTGTTTACGATCATTAGGGCAAACTCGGCGGGAACGATCGGTTCTATCGGTGCGGTCAATGGATCATCACCCAGAATATCACGCTGCATAAAATAGTGCAGATATAAATCAGGGCTTGGATTTACATCAAGTGTAACAGGGAAGAGTGGTTTTGTTACAGTCACACCTGAGAATGGATCGAGATATGAGAAAGAACCACCGAAGGAATAGCTCTTTGGAACTTCGGGTGCTGCTCCTTTTTCAGGAATAAATAAAACGGTAGCACTGCCCTTTGCCTGTGCATCCAACGATCCAGTACCGTCAATACCGGTCAGGATTGAAAGTGCCTTAGTATCAATCTGGAAAAGGTCGTTACATAAAACTCCGTTTTCGTCCTTTATTTCAAGATTAAGTTTAATTTCCTGCATCGCAGTTGTAGTATGCCCATTGAAAATAGTAAGTGTACCTTCAAAAGCTTCGCGGGTCATTACCAATTTTTGGGTAATATTTATTGAAACAGATGCACAAACAGAGTTGCGCCCGGTTTCAATTTGTTCTTTCATGTCAGCAAAAGATTTTGCGTACATGTCTAAGACTGAAATATATCCTCTTGAAAAAGCATATCGTTCTGCTGAATCGGCATTTTGAACATACTCTTTCAACAAGTCATTATTGATAATACCCGGATAATCAACAGTTGGTACGAAAATTCCTATATTCCACGCAATCAGGGTATTATTCCACCGGAATGCAAAGGCATTAATTTCATCAACAGTAAAGTCTGTTCCTATCATTTTCGATTTAATAGTTTCCAGATCAGCCGGTTGTATAGGTAATTTATTCTTTATGAATGGATCTATCAGATTAACGAAATCAATGAAGTTTTGCTTCGATTGCCAATCCAGAGTTCCCATGAATTCTGTAGTCCAATTTGTAATAGCATCTTTTTTGTAAAGAGCGTAACTCATGTCAATTGCAGCTTGTTTGATAATAGGCGGCATTTTTTGTTTTGCCTGAATGTTTTCCACAATTGAAGCACTCTTCATAAAAAATGGTGGATCATCATAACAAGTTTTAAGCAGATTGAGCAGACCCCAAACACATCCGGCCGGTGTAAAACCAATTCCGCAGTCGAACACATCTTTTATGCTGATATCTCCATCTGCAAACGATTTGATACAAGCTATTACTCCTGAGCCTGCTGAGGTAGGAGGGTAACAACCAGCGATAGCTAATGCCAAATCAATTAAACAATTATCGCAGCCAACAGTTGGAGAGTCAATTGAGGGTGTATTATTCCCCGGGTCATAGTGAACTGGTCCGGTTCCACCTCTTGAAGGATCAAAAGAATATCCTGGACCATATCCTCCACCGCCGGAAGGACCTGAACTTCCCCCGAGACAAATTCTTCCGCTAAATGTGAAACCATTCGAGGTTTGCTGCCATTGCTTATCCTTACCGCATTCCCATCCGTAAACAGTGAAACTGTAATCATAACAAGGACCTTCAGAGGTTGTTGACTGTATTGTTTTCGCCGATTTAAGAGATGCCTTTCTTTTCATTACAACAGGAACTTGAATTGCCTGTTGTGCCAAAAGATCCATTTTGGTAAAATTAGTAACGAACACATATTCAGGATCGTTTTGAGGGAAAGAAATCTCAACATCCTTAGCGGTAATCAACCCTTTATTAGTCATTGTAACTAAGAACGGATATGTCTCATCATTAAAAAGTTGTGGCATTACCGTTGGCATTTCAACTACAACTACAGGTACAGGAACATTGGTTTCAAATTTCATAACCAACTGTACTTCATAGTGGTCTTCTATTTCTGTGGGTACTACCTCCCATGTGTAGGTAATAGCTTGAAAACTTAAAAATATGCTTTGTTCATTTATACGGCCAGGATCAATTGTAATTGTAGTCTGAAAGCCTTCATGTTTATCAGCCTCAACTGTCATTTTATACGAACCTTCCGGAAGACTTGCTACTGAAAAAATACCGTTAATATCAGTAAAACCATCGGCTACAATAACTCCGGTGAAAGGATGCCTTACTACGACATGTGCATTTTTAACATGAGGTTTTGCTTCCGTAAAATAAGTATATTCATCAATCACGTCAACCTTTAATCCACCGGTTTCTTCCGAAACAATTTCGACACGGTAAGGTATTTGCACACCGTTGCCATTAACACAGTTTACTGCAATGTTACCTGAGATTGGCGTATTAAGAGGAATATCAGCAGTGGGTGCCAGATTTATAATAACTGTTGCTGTATCCTGCGGTGCAAGATTGGTAATGGTTGGAGAACTAACTAAAGTCATCCATGAAACATTAGGAAGACTAACGGTAATTGTTCCTGTTTCACCA
>CAILKW010000348.1 GCA_903834845.1 uncultured Bacteroidia bacterium
ACTCAGATCTGGATATCCGTTGGAATTGGCATGGAGTTGTTAACCCAAGACGGGAACTTATTGATGCTTATGAATGTACTGATGGACTTCCCATAACTACTTCTCCTTTATATAGTTCAACTAATTGGAAGCTTAACCGCGATCCAAGGTTAGCCATGACTATTAAACCGTTTGTTGATAAAGCGATCAACTCTTCCGGAAAAGAAGTTGATTTTGCATATAATGGGCAATCAGCAAGTGGCTATAATCCAGTCAAATATGGCAACTGGGATGCATTGCCATGCGATTATAGTACCAAAAGCGAACAGGATTGGATCCTTATCAGGTACGCTGAAGTATTGTTAACTTATGCTGAAGCCAAAAATGAGGCAACGGGCCCCGATGCTTCTGTTTACAAAGCAATCAATGATATTCGTGCCAGACAGGGAATCAATATGCCACCATTACCAGCTGGACTTACGCAGGCACAAATGAGAGATCGGATCAGGCAGGAGAGAAGAGTTGAATTAGCCCTTGAAGGGTTCAGGTGGAGTGATATTAAAAGATGGAAAACAGCCGAAACATATATTCCTACACTTGTTGATCAGGGTGGTCAGAGGCGCGTTTTCAATCCGGCTAAACATTATTTGATGCCTTTCCCTCAAAGCGAAATTGATATTAATAAAAACCTGGTGCAAAATCCCGGATATTGATTTAACTGTATATCATTTAAATGAAGTGATGTATGTTATTATTATAAATTGATTAGTAAGAAAGTCGCAATTCTTTATCTTGAAATGTGACTTTCTTTTTTTTAGAAAAATGGATTGTTAATTCAAAATTATCTTGGTTTAAAATGAAAAAATAATTGATTTAATAAAAATCTTTTCAGTCATCTGATATTTACGATTTTTATTGGACTAACTACTCTGGGACATGAAAAATCGTCCTAATCACATGTTGATGAGATAAAACCAATCCTGGCATGGAATTAACTGGTTTCATCTCAAAAACGGGAAGCACTTAACAACTATCAGGGCGACAAAAAAGGTCCTCCGCCAAGAGGTAACTAATATGAACTCCATTAAAATATAATTTAATCATTGGGTATAATGAAAAATTTAATAGTTGGACTTTTCTTTTCAATTTGCTTACTTGCTCAAGGTCAGAACACTAATAAACCAGATCATTACAATGGTTTGTTTTGCGAGGGTAGTGGCGATACAGACTTTCTTCGCCTCATTGATGAATCTTTTGCTTTTTTCAATCCTAATCCTGTTGTTCCCAACCTAACAATGATTTATAAACCCGAATGGGACACCTTTAGCGAGGGTGCTGGCTGGGGTGCATGGTGGATACAGAATAGTTATGGTTTCTCTTATGCTGCAACTCCTTTTCTTCAGGAACCTTGGTTTTCTATGCTTCAGCGATCATGGGATCTGTTCTGGGATAATCAAGGAGATGGAAAACGTAAAGGAATGTGGGGTGAGAGTACCAGTTTACTTTATAACCTTGTTGCGCCGGATGGAAGCCTGGGTGATACAGGAGCTCCCGGAAAAATCATCTATAAACAGGGAGATGGTGATGTAAACGCGCATGACTGGTTCTATGAAGCCACGGCAGCAGGAATTGTAATGCAGGCAGAAATCCTGCTGGTCAGTCGGAACAGGAAGGCGATTGATTATTACCTTCCAAAAATGGAGCGAGCCTGCAATTTTATTGAACGAACCCGCGATCCTAAAAACAACCTGTTCCTTGTTGGTCCTGCATGTAACCTTCTTGCGCCGAGTTATGGTGGGGTCAAACAACCCGACGGTTCCTTCGGAAAGGGCTATCTGGCTGGCCTTTCAATCAACTACCTTGCCGCACTGGACAGGATGGTCGAGATTTACAAATTGGTTGGCGACAAAGTTAAGCTTGCAGAGTATGAACGCAGGCAAAAAATTACCCGCGAATCGCTTCCTCAATTGATGACTCCCGCTGGCTATTTCGTAAAATCCATAGAGCCCGGAGGCGTTAAACATGGTGTGCTGGGACAGGAACAATTTGGTTATCTCGAAGGTGTGGCAAACGCTGACGCTGTAGCTCTGCGTGTTGTTGACGATAAAGTCGCTAAAGGAATATACAATCAGATAGCGGCTTTTCCGGAAATCCGCCCTTTTGATTTTTTACTTACCAATGCCCCAGGACTTGACGACACCTATGTAGAGTGGGGAAAAAGTTCAGGGCCCGGATTACGGGGATTCTGGACTTACGGTCAATGGGTCAACGGCGGGGTTTGGGGAACTGTTGAAGGAAGGGCTATTCTCATGTATTACCGGCTTGGGAAATTTGAAGATATCCGAAGATCAGCAATTCGGGCAATGAAATGGGCAAAGGACTTCAGAATGGATGCTCCCTGGTCGCAACGAGGCGAAAACACATCCAATCCTTGGTCTGATACCGGAAAATTCCGAGTAGGGGGCGTTGCAGTGATGGTTGACAATTTTGCCATTCCAGCAGCTACTATCAGAGGACTTTTCGATTTCGACTACCGGGCCGACCGCCTGATTCTTCGTCCGCGTGTACCGGGGTCAATAACTCAGTATTCTCAAAAGCAGCCAATTCGCTTTGGGGAGAAAAAACTATACATTTCCTGCCTTAACGGTGGACCAAATATTAAGAATGTTATAATCAACGGCAAGGTTATAAAGTCATCTTCGCTGAATGAGGTAATTCTCATGTACAGTGCGTTGCCGACCGAGGTAAAAATTGAGATAATAACTGAAGGTGGATGGAAAATGGAATCGTCAACAATTGATTATCCGGAATTCCCCGCACTAATATCAGTGAAAGATGTCAAAGTGTCGGATACTGCCGTAATGCCGGATTCGTTGAAAAAACCCCTTTCAGTTCTTTCTGCGATGGAAAAATTGCTGGAAAAAGAAACAGGAGCAGACTATGAAAGGGCGTTTGTTTCAACAGCAATTAAATCATTTAAGGACTATCAGTCTCGCCTGACTATGAATCCGGGACAGGGCTATTACCGTCCTATAACCTCTGAACGAATTGATGGTATCAATAAATTTTATGAGCAGATTGCTCTTTCAATGTATCAAGGGTTTGCAAATAAAATGGTTGATTATTCCCAAAAGGGTGATGCGCAACAAAAGCATATTGCTGCGTTATTTGAAAAAGTAAGGAATTAATAATACAGAACGATGAAAATAAATATTTTATCCTGCTTCCTATTGTTACTTCTGATTGGTAATGTCCGAATTTCGCTTTTTTCCCAGTCCTTTTATGGTGCGGAAAACGGCACCATTATAGGCAAAAATACAGGACGATACAATAACCGCCCGCTCTATATCAACAACACAAATGCTTTTATCCTGACCGGCGATCAGCCCATAGCACGGCTGGTAAAAGATCAATACCTGTTTGGTACGTTCATGTTGGCTATAGAACGAAACGGTAAATGCAAATGGCTGCAGCAATGCGACATAACCTCAATATATCGGCCTGGGAGAATGGCCTGGGATATTACTGACAAGGAATTTCCCGGTTTAAAAATAATGCTCGAAATTTTACCTATGGCAACAACAACGGGCATGGCGGTTAGATTAAATGCAGAAGGAGTGAAAAAAGGGGACAATTTTTTATGGACTTTTGGAGGTGCGCAATGGCGGAATAAACAAAATCTCTCGTGGAAACTTGATGCGATGGGCCAACCGGAAGTACTTACTTGGGGATTTGTTCCTGACGAGTGTAAGAATAACAAGGTGGAATTACAAGGACAAATCGGTTTCATAACCCTAATGGACAGTACAAATCAAAATAAACTGTTTACCGTTGCCGGAAGATGCAGTTCAGAAACAAAAAATAGTGCCGGAGAAGCTACAATCTGGAAGGACGCTGTTGCATTCCGACAATCAATTGCAAAGAATTTACCATTATTCAAAGGAATGGGTACCTTTGAAGCAGGAAAGACAGTTTACTGGTCATTTGAAGCATTTAATCAGGCTGATAATATTGATTTGAAAAGGATTAATGATCCTGTTAATGCTTTTATAGAAGGATTAAAACGCACCGAATCTTTTCAAAACAGATTAAAAATCAATACTCCTGATCCATATCTTAATGCTGTTGCGCAGGCTTCGGTAGCTGCTGTTGACGGAACCTGGTATCCGCCGGTATTTGTGCATGGTGCTTTGCAGTGGAATACACGTTTCCCCGGATGGCGTACCATTTTCGGTGGTACTATGTACGGATGGCACGAAAGGGTTGTAGCAGAAGCTGAATTCTATTGTGGTTTCCAGGTGAAAGAGTCGAATAAAACGGAGGCAAAAGCTGATCCTGAATCTTTACTTACAGAACAACATCCTGAATCAAGGTTTTACGGGGTGGGAAGAATTCTTAAAGATCAGAATTTCTATGATATGCAAACCCAGTTTTTTGACCAGATTGTTGAAGAATACCGTTGGACAGCCGACCCTGTACTTGTTAAATTTTTCCGCCAGGCTCTTGAACTCCACCTGAAATGGATTCGTGATTGTTTTGATCCTGATGGCGATGGAGTTTACGAAAGTTATATTAATGTCTGGCCAACAGATTCGCAATGGTATAACGGTGGTGGAAGTGCGGAGGAAACTTCTTATGCCTATCGCGGACATTTAGCAGCAAGAGATATGGCTCGCAACGCAGGTGACGCAGAAGCTGAAAAATACCATACCCAAATGCTCAAAAAAATCAAAAATGGATTCTTCGAAAAATTATGGATAAATAATAAAGGATATTCAGGATCATACCGTGAGCAGGGAGGCCATGAAAGATTGCATGAAAATCCCTGGCTTTACAGCATTTTTCTACCCGTTGATGCAGGTTTAACCAATCATATACAGGCAATTGAGTCTGTTTATTATTCTGAATGGGCCTTACAAAACGATCGCAATCCCGCGGGTGGAAGAAGGGTATGGACTTCGAACTGGGTACCTCCTATCTGGTCAATACGAGAATTGTGGCCTGGAGATAATTATCATCTTGCTTTAAGTTATTTCAAGGCAGGCCTGCCAGACGATGCCTGGGATATTATGAGGGGTTCATTTATGCATACTGCATTTGACCATTTATCTCCGGGAAATCTGGGAGGTGTACAGGGCGGAATTGATTTCGGTGACTGTGTTCATACTTTTGCCCGCACTCTGGTATCCGGCCTCTTTGGATATAACCCCGACTATCCAAATAATGAAGTAAAATTTTCTCCTCAGTTTCCTACAAGTTGGAATTATGCTTCGATTGAATTACCTGATGTAAAAATTGCATTCAACCATCAGGGGACTAAAATCGAATATTCTATTGAATTGGCTCGTGCCGCAAATCTCGAACTCAGTTTACCGGTTCAAAGTAAAGAAATAAGAAATGTAGTTGTAAATGGGAAACCCATAAAATGGGAACTTCTGCCGGAAACAGGAAGAACTATTGTGCATTTTCGTTTGCCTGAATCTGAAAATAAAGCGAAGGTTGTTATTGAAACCGGGATTGAATTGCCTTTTTATGCCCCGGTTGCCATCGAAGGAAATGTCCATGATGTGATTCAATTTAGGGTAGTTGATGCGCAAATTGTTGATTTTGAAGATCAACAATCAGTTATTGAAAATGAGAAGATTATAAATGGAGTTCTTATTGCGAATCTAAGTAATAATATAGGTTATCATACAGTTATTGCTAAGGTTATGGCAGGTAAAATACCTCAGTTACGCGTTTTTCGGATCAAAGTCAACGATCCGAAAAGCGATGCCATACAGGAATTACGATTTGTTAAAGAGATACCTGCAAATGCCAACTGGCAAAATATTGATATTCAGCCATTGCTAAACGCAGATGTCAAAACCATTTATCAGCAAAAGTATTTATCACCCCGCCCGAATACTGTCTCTTCACGTTTGGGAACAGACGGCTATTCTCCCTGGACATTCTGGCACTGGAAGAGTTCACCACCAGTAATAAAACTGAATTATGTAAAAGGTATGCTGGATAGCAATAACAGGTTGATAACTCCTCAGGGAGTACCATTTAATTGGAATGATGAGAATAATAATATTTCTTTTACATCAATTTGGGATAATTATCCGAAAAAAATTGACTTCCCTGTCAACAAAACCGGGTCAGCTATCTTTTTTCTGGTATCGGGTTCCACAAATGTTATGCAATGCCAGATTGCCAATGCTGTGATTCGGTTGAATTATGAAGACGGTAAAACAGATTCGCTCGAATTGATCCCCCCGGTTAACTACTGGAACCTGAGCTTAATAACTGCCGGAGCTACAGCAGCAGGTCAGGACAGCCGGTCCGATTATACTTCCAAAACTGACAGATTCTGTTTACCGGAGAAACTGCCACAAAGGGTGCAGTTGGGAGAGAATTGCCGGGCAATGTTGCTAAATCTGAGATTACGTGAAGGAGTTTTGTTGAAATCCGTTACACTGGAGACGTTGTCGCAGGAAGTAGTTGTTGGTCTTATGGGAATTACTTTAATGAAATAGAAGTAGGAATATATTGAAATGTTCAATCTAAAAAAATAAAAATGAAATCACAAATATTGATAAAAGCTTCCTTTGCAATTTTGGTGAATCTTATAATTTGGGGTTGCAGTAAAGACCCGAAACCAGTTCCATTTGAATCATCATTGAGAGATGCAAATGTCACGCTAACTTCAATGAAAGACGGACAGCAGGAGAGTTTAATCGTAGGGAATGGTGATCTTTACGGAATTGTATGGGAAAAAGACAGCACACTGTTTATGCGCATCACCAAAAATGATATCTGGGATGCCCGTATTGATGTATCACAAGATGGAGAATTGCCACGAATTGATATAACCGGCAACAAGATCACAGGAGAGGTAGGCGGACCGCCAAGTTATCGAAAACTCTATCCTCAGCCTCGTTGTGCAGCAGCTTTGCGTATGGATCCTCTTACATCATCTGATGGATTCAGTGCTAATCTTGATATAGAAAAAGCATTCGTTACAATAACATCTGCCAATAATAAAAAAACAACTGTCAGGATTTTACATGATCGAAATGTGCTTTTAATTAACAGCCCTAATGA
>CAILKW010000349.1 GCA_903834845.1 uncultured Bacteroidia bacterium
ATTTAAAATTTCTCATTGCAATAATCTATTAATAAACTAATTAATCGTTCCTGGTGCTTTTAATGCAAAAATAATATCTTTTAGTGTTATAGAAAAACGATTTATACTATTTTAACCCTTTAATATTTTTCTACTTATTCCGTCTGGATAATCATTATTAATAATTTGATCTCTAATTAACTGATAGTCTGCAATATTATTGACAAAATCTACATTGGAAGTGTCAATAATCAATACCGGGAAATCCGACTGCTGCGAAAAAAAATTAAAATATCCTTCTCTGATAGTCTTAAGGTAACTCTTTTCAATTGATTTTTCGTATTCACGCCCACGCTTCTGAATATTTTCAATCAACCTATTCTCATCCAAATGCAAATAAACATACAAATCAGGCTTTGGCAAACGCTCGTAAATTATATCAAAAAACTTACGATAAAGATTGTACTCATCCGGAGCAAGCGTATTTTGAGCAAAAATCAACGACTTCATAAAATAGTAATCGGAGATAGTCAGTTTGTGAAAAAGATCGCGGCTGGTAATATTAGCTTTAAGCTGAGAGTAGCGTTCGGCAAGAAAGGAGAGCTCAAGAGGAAAAGAATATTTAGCAGGATCGCTATAAAACTTAGGCAAAAAAGGATTATCAGAGAAACCCTCCAGAATTAATCTACTGTTCAAATCTACACTAAGCATTGTTGCCAATGTTGTTTTTCCAGCACCTATATTTCCCTCAATCACAAGATAATCAATACTCATATAATGTTCTTATGTCAGTTGCGAAAATACAAACAAAAAATTTTGGGAACAAAAAAATGCCCGGTAATTCCGGGCACTTAAGCTATTTTTATTATTGATTTGGCTTCCGAAGAGAATGGCTATGGCTTGGCTCTCTCGTTTCATTTCGATCTGGACGAGGGGCACGTTCGCTTCTTTCACCTTTATTCTCACCTTTACTATCACTGGTAGTCTGACTTTCAGGTTTTGGAAGTAAAGCTTTACGCGAAAGTTTTAGTTTACCTGAACGTTGGTCAACTTCGAGTAATTTAACTTCAACGATATCACCAACTTTCAATACACTTTCAGGGTTTTCGATTCTTTTCCAATCTATCTCAGAAACATGAAGCAACCCTTCTTTGCCAGGCATAATTTCGACAAAAGCTCCAAACTGCACTATTGACTTCACTTTCCCCTTGTAAATTTCGCCAACTTCGGGTAATGAAACAATGGCGCGAATTCTGGCAATCGCGGCGTCAATAGAGTCTTTGTCAGGTGCACTAATCTCAATCCGTCCAAAATCATCAATTTCTTCGATAGCAATAGTTGCTTTTGTATCTGCCTGAATCTGCTGGATAATTTTACCACCAGGACCAATTACCGGTCCGATCATATCCTTAGGAATCATCATAGTGACAATTCGTGGAACATTAGGCTTATAATCTTCACGAGCTTCACTGATTACTTCAAGTATTTTTCCAAGAATATGAGCTCTTCCCTCTTTTGCTTGCTGTAAGGCTTCAGCCATTACCTGATATGACAAACCTTCCACCTTAATGTCCATCTGGGTAGCTGTTATCCCTTTGGTTGTACCAGTTACTTTAAAGTCCATATCTCCCAAATGATCCTCATCGCCAAGAATATCGGAAAGAACTGCGAATTTATCAGAACCTTTATCAGTAATAAGACCCATCGCTATTCCCGAAACTGGTCGTTTCAGGTGAATACCGGCATCAAGCATAGCCATAGTTCCTGCACAAACAGTTGCCATCGAGGAAGAACCGTTTGATTCAAGAATATCTGAAACTACCCTAACAATATAAGGAAAACCATCCGGAATCATACGTTTCAATCCGCGGTGTGCTAAATTTCCGTGACCAATCTCACGGCGCGAAAGTCCTCGTGGAACTTTTGCTTCTCCGGTACTGAAAGGAGGGAAATTATAATGTAGCAAAAAACGTTCGCGACCTTTAAGTGTTACATTATCAATAATTTTCTCATCCATCTTTGTTCCCAGAGTAACACTTGTCAGAGATTGTGTCTCACCACGAGTAAAGATTGCCGAACCATGTGACCCCGGCAGGTAAGCTACTTCACCCCATATTGGTCGAATCTGGGTTGTTGAACGGCCATCAAGACGTACTCCGTCATCAAGGATCATCCGGCGCATTGCCTCTTTTTCAACGTCGTGATAATAACGTGAAATCAGGTTTTTATTAATTTCACCAGACTCTTTTCCTTCGCTGTAAGTAGCTACAAAATCTTCTTTAATTTTTGCAAAAGAACTAATTCTCAATTGTTTATCATTAATAAGAGAACGAGCAGTTTCATAAGCTTTCTGGTATGTCTCTTTCCAGAGTAATTCGCGAAGTACTTCGTCATTTTGTTCATGACAATAATCACGTTTTTGGATGCCAACTTCGGCGGCCAATTCCTCTTGTAATTTACAGTGGATTTTGATGTTATCGTGGGCAAATTTGATAGCAGCGAGCATTTCCTCTTCAGAAACCTCGTCCATCTCGCCCTCAACCATCATTATGTTGTCATAAGAAGCACCAACCATTATATCAATGTCAGCATTGGAAAGTTGTTCAGCCGAGGGATTAATTACGAACTTTCCGCCTATACGACTTACACGTACCTCCGAAATTGGTCCATTAAATGGAACATCTGATACTGCGAGAGCAGCTGAGGCAGCCAAACCTGCAAGGCAATCAGGCATTTCGTTTTTTCCCGATGATATCAGTGTTATCATTACTACCGTCTCAGCATGAAAATTATCGGGAAATAGCGGACGCAATACACGGTCAACCAGACGGGCGATCAGAATCTCATCGTCCGAAGGCCTACCCTCTCTTTTAAGAAATCCACCGGGAAATCTTCCGGCTGCCGAGAATTTTTCACGGTAGTCAACAGAAAGCGGCATGAAATCAACGTTTTCAGCAGCCTCTCTCGCTGAAACTACAGTAGCAAGCAACATGGTATCACCCATTTTTACCACAACTGCACCATCGGCTTGTTTTGCCAATTTACCGGTTTCGATGTTAATCGTACGGCCATCGCCCAGATCAATCGTCTTACTAATAGCTTTGTACATAATTGAAAAAAATAATTTTATTAATATTTGATATAGATTGGTGGGGGTTTAAGATTTAAAAAAAGGCAATCCGAAAATTGCCTTTCTGTAATCCTTTATTTACGAAGGTTGAGTTCCTTAATAATGGCACGGTAGCGATCGATGTGTTTCCTTTTGAGATAATCCAGTAACGAACGGCGTTTACCAACCAATCCGATCAGCGCACGTTGCGTACCGAAATCTTTTTTGTTCACTTTCAGATGTTCCGTAAGGTGACTAATTCTGAATGAGAAAAGGGCTATCTGTCCTTCAACAGAGCCTGTGTTAGTGGCAGTAGTGCCATGCTTTTCGAAAATCTCCTGCTTTTTTTCTGTTGTTAAATACATTACTTAAAGAATTAAAAAAATTGTACAATCATTGCGCCGCAGTATTCGTGTTCGATATCAACGGATCAACATTATTTAAAAACCGGCACAAAAGTATAAAATTATCTCCGAATATTTAACGATTGCTTGGATTTAATTTGAGCAACGCCTGTAGTGAAAGATACAATTCCCAAACGTACAAGTGTTTGTATTATATAGTATATGTATATTTCTGATTTATAATGTATTTATATTTATCTCACTTAAAAAATACAATTACAATTGCAAAAACCTACATCCCGTAAATCAATTTGGTTCACATTTTCCCCTCAAGGAATTTGTTGAGATTTCGAACCTGTAAGGGAGACCCTAAAACAAAAAGTTGATCCAGAGAACTAAGAATATAATCGCTTCCAGGATTAAAAACGTACTTGCCTTCTCCGTTTTTCAATCCTATTATAGTAGTTCCTGTTTCACTTCCCATCTTCAATTCACCAATAGTTCTCCCAAAATTAGATGCTGCCATATTTCTGCAATGTACTTCATGAATACTAACATCACGATTACGCTGAAGTAAAATGTATTCAACGAACTCAACCACATCAGGTTGTGTTACCAACCGAGCCATTCGCTGACCTCCCATACGCTCAGGCATAATTACATTTGTAGCACCTGCTCTTCTGAGTTTAGTATCAGAGCCAATTTCGGAAGCACGACTTATGATTGTTAATCCTGGATTCATACTACGGGCGGTTAGCACAACAAACATATTGTCAGCATCGTTAGGAGTAGTTGCTATTAATGCTCTTGCATGATCAATGCCCGCAGTGCGAAGTACCTCCTCATTTGTGGCATCACCCTGAACGAACAGAAGGTTTGGATCCTCCTGAATGCGCGAAATTGCATTTTCTCTCCGCTCTATGATCACAAACGGGTGGTTATGATCTGTCAATTCCAGGGCAGCCTGTTCGCCATTCCTACCATAACCGCAAATGATCACATGATCGGTTAATTTTTCAATCCTTTTGCTCACTCTGTTTTTTTTTAATTTTTTTACAAATTCACCATCAATAAAAAACCGGACAACACTTGACCCTACAAAGGCAAAGCTGCCAAGGCTAAAGATAATTAAGAATGAAACGAACAACTTTCCCTGGGGGGAAAGAGGTCTCACAACCTCAAATCCAACAGTTGAAACGGACAGAACAGTCATATATAAAGAGTCTGTAAATCCGTATCCCTCAATAAAATGAAAGCCTACAATGCCAGTTGAAAATACTGAAACTATTAAAACTACTGCAATTCTGACAGTGCTGGATTTTTGTTCTTCAAATTGGTTCATGTAATATTATTTTATGTCCGATAGTGCAATCGAGGCATTTCCGAGGCTCACAATAGTTGTGCTGCAACTGTAGCAATGCCTGCGATTCAAGTGCATTTGAAGCTACAACTCCTGCTCCTGCCCATCGGCTAATCAGACTGTTATTCTCCGGTGGCATCTGCTCAAGAATCTCGAGTGCTCTGTCTTTCAAAAATAGTTTATTTTGGCTTTCACCAAACAAAAAATAAAAGGGAACCACAACATTTATAACAATTAGACTGAAAATCTGCTCTCCGAACACCTTTTTCCTATTAACCGATGGTTTATTAAAGCTGTAGTGATTGTCCCAATAAGCTGAAGCAGAAACAGAAAACAGCGTCTTTAAATCCTCAAGGTTATTGGATTCAATTACTGCGGTAAATAGGCCTCTCGAAACATGAATCAGTGCCGCAAACTGTGCCAGCCTTAGTGTCGGAAAATTTCCTGGGTGCATTCTCATAAATTTCCATACATGGCCTTCTACAGGTTTCAACCCATATTTACCCGCAAGAAAACGATACTCTTTTCGAAGATCAATATAGTAATCATCACCAAATAATTCATCACCCAACAGCCCTGCTTGTCCGAAAAGTAGTGCCTCAATCTGAAACAATGAATCATGATGTTTTGCAAGTACCGACTGTGGCAAAGAACGAGCTACCATTTCGAAAGGGAGAGAGTTCTCACGAAGTCCAAAGCTTCGGGCGAGCATACGATAAAAAGTCTCGCTCCAATCATCTTTTGTTTCGAAAAGAACCTTACTTATAGTTTCTATTTTTTGCTTTAAACGCTCAATCATTACCCCGTTAAGGAAAAATTTGACTCGAAAAGGATCAACCTGATAAAGCAATGAAGCACAGCCAATCCATTCATGGCTTTTGATAAGCAATTCATAATTATCTTCAATCCATTTGGGCCAATTGATTACAAAAACAGGTACACTTGAGCCAATATCATTAATAACCGGAATATCAGCCATGGCAACCACATGTAAAATTGTATTCCTGTAGGCAGGATCGCTCTGATGGCCATGTTTGTTCCAATCAGAAGCCTTTAGGTGAATCTCGATATTTCCTGCCCATAATGTCCCTGCAATTTTTATTCTCGCATCAAAAAAATCGGGTCCTGCATTAGTATTATGCCGTCCCGGATGTACAATTTGCAGTGATTCTCCTTCTTCAGTATAAAGGGAATCATCCTTGTACAACTTGTTATTCCATATAAAATGAATAAATTCCTCTTTCATTGGTTTACATCTTTAGCTTACCGCAAGATACAAAAAATTTAAAACAAAACTTCGTAAACTAAATATTTACAGGAATAAAAACCGATATAGTGGTTTGAAATCAAATTCAAACTATTTCGTTAAGAAACAAACTTTTACAGGAAGGTGGTCGCTTGTTCCACCGTGATACTTTGGTCCAAGATAGGTTCTAAATGGCTTTTTTCCTAGAAAATTTGGGTCAGGCTCTAATAAAAAGTCAAAATTACATATACCGCTTTGTTCCAAATCCATAAGTAATACCTTGTTTGATAATAGATTATTTGATATTATTATTTGATCGAAAATTTCCCATTGGCCACCGTTACGTATTGTTCCATCGGCATTCCTTGTCCAAAAAGTTGAAAGATTAATTAAAAAGGAAGGTTCATTGTTCCCCGGATATGGAAGGGCTTTCAAAATATTGGTAAAACATTTTTCTTTCGGTGTGGCATTAAAATCGCCCATGAGTAAAATATTGGCATCTGGATTTTTAATATACAATGAATCAAGGCTTTGTCGCACTATTCGAGCTGTTATGTTTCGCTTTTCCTTAGTTTCGATATATCCGCCGCTTCTCGAAGGCCAATGATTGACAAAGAAGTGGATTTTCTCCTTTTCAATCTCTCCTGTAAAATGAAGAATGTCTCGTGATTTGAAGAAGTACTTTCCCAGGCTTGCTATTGGAATAAACTCAAAATCAAGAGGATTTACTCTGTCTTTACGAAATAGCAATGCTACGTCAATACCACGAGGATCGGGAGACTCTTTGTGAATAATACCGTAAGGAATTTGGTTTAAAGGGGTTTTGCTGATGAGCTGTTCAATCACCCAAATATTTTCCACTTCGGCAAGTCCAATGATATCAGGAAATTGACCACTACCTACAGTTATAAGAGTTTTATAAATCATTTTGATTTTAGCCTCGAAGCGTTCTCTTGTCCAATGTTTTTCATTAAGTGGTGTAAACTCCTCATCGGCAGTTTCAGGGTCGTCCCATGTATCAAAAAGATTTTCAACATTGTAAAAAACAATATTGTATTTTTTCTGTGCTTCGGCGGGGGAATTGCCTGCGATTATAATCGCAAAAAAAATCAGAATCCATCTCAGAATCCCGGGCATAGATTATTTTTTTGTTACGTTCTTTTTTTCAATTCGTTCGTAAGCCCCCAGATCGGGACCTTCATCGTCCAGTCTGTTTTCGTCCTTAAAATCAGTTGGATAAAATTTTGCATAATTGATTTTACCAAAATCCTTTACAATAGACAAGGTATCTAATTCAAAATTACCTTTGTAAGGACTCTTAAAACGTGGGTTTACATTTCGGATGATATCAACAAAACGATTCGGCTCAATAAGTTTAAAAGTATCAGCAATTTGAATTAAGCTTCTGTCAAAAAGGTAATTCGATAAACCCTGTTTGTCCATCGAAACGAGTAACTCGTTTACTCTGTTGCCTGTGATAATGCAATTTCCGAAAATAGCTTCTTTCAAATCACCGACAAACCTGACTCCGCTTTTATTATCAATCAGATAATTTGATACAACCAGAGTCTCAGTAGTCCGTATTCCCGAAGTTAATAAATTATAGTAATTGGCAAAAGTTGTATGGTAAAACTGATAATCACCGCCAAGCAAAAGTGCAGTATTATAGTATCTTACATTTGAAATTACACAATTATAAGCCAGAATTTTCGATTTCATTGCCCATATTCCCGACCAGCTCATATTCTCAATCCGTGTATTGGAGAGCTCTACAGAAGCAAAACCGCTATGCTCAATGGTTCCAACCTGTAAACCTATATTGGCATTTTTGATTTTTGCATAGTTTATTTTGTTATTATGACTTCCTGAATAAAGGATGATACCGTTCCATTGATCGGGTATCTCGTTAAAGGCAGGTTCAAGACGATCACCTTTAAATTCAACGGGCTCTTCAAAAGTTCCATTCACTTTTAAAGTTCCTTTTACTTTTAATCCTGCGTTTTTATGAAAGTAAATTGTAGTACCCGGCTCAATTGTCAGTGTTTGATTAGAGTCAACTAAGGCCTCACTGTAAACAAGATACGGGCGATCAGAATTCCAGATTGAAGTATTTATTATATTCGATTTAATCATTATAAAATCCTGTCCCCATGCCATAAGTTGCACCTTCTGCTCAACATTATTAATCCTGAAAATAATAGAGTCCTCAGTAATTAAAGGAACATTCTTTCCTGTTCTTGGAAGTGTAGCTTCAACAAAAATGTAAATACTGTCCTGTGGTGCAATTTGTACATTGAAAGCTTCATTGGTAACTTCGCCGTTCACGTTTATTCGAAATCCGCTCAACTTTCCTCCTGCCAGTCTGACTGAAGAAATAACAGCATTTTCGTCTGATTGATTGATTACACGCAGATTTTTTGTTGTTGAGCCAATTGAGGTAAAAAGGGTATCGAAAGTTACTGTATCTGACGAAAAACGAAGTATTGAATCCGTAGCAGAGTTTATTTTCTCTTTTTCGCAGGCAAAGAAAAGAGAAAACACTCCGAAAATAAACAATATGTGCGCCAGACACTTCATCTGATTGTCAGTTGATTGCGGTTAAAAACGCATTAAACCTGTTATTCTATAAAATTCCATTACAAATATAAAACAAGTTATCCAATATCTTTAACGTTTTTTAACGAAACCGATGTTTTTTTTTGAATAAAAATCAACCCAAGAAAAGTTATTGCTCCGTTAATTATAATTAATTCAAAACCAATTTGATAGCCATTAAACAATTGCTCTGAATTTGCATCAACAGCCCAGGCAATAAAAGGGGAGCATATAGTAATTAATGGAACCCAGCGATCTTTGACTTGTTTTCGAGTGAGAAACCCGAATGCAAACAGACCAAGAAGCGGCCCGTAGGTGTAGCCTGCGGCTTTAAAAACTGCAACAACTACACTTTGATCGTTAATAATCCTGAAGATCATAATCACCATAAACAGCAAAAAGGAAAAAGCAATGTGGGTACGCTGCAACAGCTTTTTCATCATTTCCTGCGGACGGTTTTTTATATCCAAAAAATCAATACAAAAGGCGGTAGTCAGAGAGGTAAGAGCAGAATCTGCACTTGCGTAGTTTGCGGCTGTAATTCCCAGCAAAAAAAAGATTCCGATCATCAAATTCATGTGATTAAGTGCGAGCATTGGGAACAGGTAATCCGATTTTTGAGGTAACTGAATCCCATTCGTATTGGCAAAAATGTATAGTAATACTCCAAGCAATAGAAACATTCCAACTACAAAGACAAAAATTGCACTGAAAGTAAGCATATTTTTTTGAGCTTCCTTCAGACTTTTGCAAGTAAGATTTTTTTGCATCATATCCTGATCAAGACCTACCATCACAATAGTGACAAAGATTCCGGCAATAAATTGTTTAAAAAAGTATTTGCCTGACTTCATATCCCATTCAAATATTCTCGAATAAGGATGCTCGTTAATTTTTTGCAATGTTTCAGCAACAGACCAATCGAAACTGGAAAATATATAGTAGATAGTTAGAAACACCGCACTCAACAAAAATATGGTTTGTAAGGAATCTGTCCAGATTATTGTTTTTACACCTCCCCTGTAGGTATAAACCCAGATAAGGAAAATGCTGATCAATACAGTTATAGCAAATGGAATACCTATAGCATCGAACAGAGCCAATTGAAGAACTTCAGCTACCAAATACATTCGAAAGGCAGCACCAATAGTTCTTGAGAGGAGAAAAAAGAAAGATCCCGATTTGTAAGAATAAAACCCCAATCGTTTCTCAAGATAAGTGTAAATCGAAATGAGGTTAAGTTTATAGTAAACAGGGAGAAGAACGAGTGCAACAATCCAGAACCCAACTAGATTTCCCATAATAAACTCGAAGTATGTACTTGCTGAGTTCCCCACTTCACCGGGAACAGAGATAAAAGTAACACCGGAAATCGTTGTACCGATCATTCCAAAGGCAACAATAAACCAGGGTGATTTACGGTTAGCGGTAAAAAAAGTATCGGTGGTTGCCGATTTGCCTGTGATTTGGGCAATTATTATAAGCATAAGAAAATAACCACCAAGCAGAAATGCTACCAGAATTGGATTCATTTTATAGTTTTAAAATCGGGGTACAACAAATATTTTTGACGAATAACGGCATAATTTGCCAATTCTTCCTCCCAGGTTTTCCTAATTTCAGCTTCCGTTTTGCCTTCAAGGATAAGTTTCAAAGTCGTGTCATTTCCCATCAACTGATTAAACCATCGGCTTCTTGTCAGAAATTCATCTTTATTTTCAAACTTGAGAAGCCAGCTAATAAAATAAGATAGAGTGAACTGAGGAATCTTCTTTAATTTACGGAAATCCTCACCAAAGCACAATTTGTCTTTTTGAAGAGGATTAATTTCCATTCCTTTCAAGCTCTGTGGCGTAAACGAAAACGACCCGAAGGATTTATTCGGATAACCTAAAACCTGAAATGGGTGTTGTGTACCGCGTCCCACACTTACACTTGTTGCTTCAAAAAAACATAATGATGGGTATAGCCTTATAGCTAAATAGTTAGGCAAATTTGGAGATGGTCTTACCGGCGGTTTGTATTTCCGGGAATGAGTATAATTCGCAACTTTAATTATTTCAATTTGGGTTTGAACACCATTTTTCAGCCATTTTTCACCATTGATCATAAGTGCCAATTCGCCTATTGTACAGCCATGAACTACGGGAATTGGATCCATTCCGACAAATGACTGAAAGGCAGTTTGAAGAATCGGACCATCAAAATAGTTGCCATTCGGATTAGGACGGTCGAGAACAAGCATCTTTATATTGTTCTCTGCACATGCCTCCATCATATAGTGCAAAGTGCTTATGAAAGTATAAAATCTGCATCCAACATCTTGTATGTCAAATATAATGATATCAATTCCTGTTAGTTGTTCTGCTGTTGGCTTTCGGTTTGTTCCATAGACTGAGATAATTGGAATACCAGTAGCGGCATCTTTTGAATTATCAATCAATTCACCTGCACCCGCTTCACCCCTAAACCCATGCTCAGGGGCAAAAATTTTAATTATCGTCATGTTATTGCTCAGCAGAAAGTCAACAAGATGCTGATAACCGATACGGGAAGTTTGATTAACTACCAAACCCAATTTTTTCCCTTTCAATATTGGAAGATACAGATCGGGCTGATTTGCTCCGGTCAAAATCCTATTCCGGCTTGGATAACCTGTAAAGGCAAGACACAGAATTAACCAGAGCATTGTCAAGCGAAGTAACCAACTTCTGACTGTGAACATTTTCCGACTGTTTCCATTGACTTTAATCATGATATTTTAAAACTTAGGTATGCTTTGATAATGTGCGAAAGTATTGATATGATTTCAAAAAATACGATACTTTAGTGTTGTTTTTTATTAAAAAGATTTAAAGGTTTTCTTTTTCGTTGTTTTGTCTATTTTTGGGCGAAATCATTAAGCATGTTTTAAGTTTAAAAATATATGCGTAGGCCATTATTAATCACTATATTATCATTAATCACCATATTACTTTCGGGTCAGAATAAAACCAGACCTCCATTTTTTCAGTACCAATCCGATCAATGGGTTGATTCTGTTTTAAACTCACTGTCTATTGACGAAAAAATTGGTCAGCTAATTATGATTCCTGCTTATCCATCAAAAGGGGCAACTCATATTTCGCAGTTAATCAACTTAGTACAGGATAATAAAATTGGCGGTATCATAGCTATGGAGGGTGGTCCAATGCGCCTTGTAAATATGGTAAATCAACTTCAGGAAATTTCAAAAACCCCTCTTTTGGTTGCTATTGATGCTGAATACGGTCTGGCAATGCGCCTCGACAGTTGTATTAAATACCCTTGTGGTTTTACAATTGGTGCTACACAAAACGATACCTTGGTTTTTAATTTGGGTGCAGATCTTGGGCGGCAATGTAAAAGATTGGGTATCCATATCAATTTTGCCTCTGTTACCGATGTGAATAGTAATCCTCAAAACCCGGTTATCGGTTTCAATGCATACGGCGACAACCCAAAATTAGTTTTGAAAAAGTCAGTTTCGTTTGGTTCGGGGCTGCAATCACAACAAGTTTTGGCTATATTAAAACACTTTCCCGGATACGGAAATATTCAAACAGATTCGCACTACTCGCTTCCCGTAAATCTTCAAAACAGAGCACAACTCGACTCTGTTGAACTTTTTCCTTTCCGAAACGCAGTAAAATATGGTATTGGTGGTGTAATGACCGGTCATTTTATTGTACCTGCATTAGACAGTACCAGTGTGGCATCCACTATTTCAAAAACAATTGTAAATGATTTATTGATTAGAGATTATGGCTTTGAAGGGTTGGTTGTTACCGATGCTATGAATATGGAGGGTGTGACAGAAAGTGAAAATAGTGAATCTTCAGAGGTAAAAGCCTTGGTTGCAGGAAACGATTTACTTGAATTTGTGAGTAATCCGGCGAAAACCATCAAAGCAGTGAAAGATGCAATTGAAAACGGGAAAATATCTGTTGCAGATATTAACCGGAAATGCAGGAAGATTTTAATGGTAAAACGTTGGGTTGGATTAAACAAATATGTTCCGGTAAAATCTGAAAATCTTTATTCCGATCTTAATCAATCCGCCTTCCGCATGACACTTCGGAATGTTGCCCAGCAATCGCTTACAGTACTCAGGAATGTTAATCACATTTTGCCTTTGAGACGGCTTGATACTCTCAGAATTGCATCACTAAGTATCGGACGGGGAAATTTTACCGAATTCCAGCAATCATTAGCAAGATATACAGCAATGGATCATTTCTATATTGAAAAAACTGCTGACAACGAAATGATTAAAAAACTTTTAATCCAATTAAGAAAATACAATCTTGTGATAGCAGCCGTTAACAATCTTGGCAATATTGAATCAACTGAATACGAGATAACCGACACTCAACAAAAAATAGTCAGAGAGGTTGCAACACAATTTAAATCGGTAATTGTCGCTTTCGGAAATCCTTACGTACTTAATTATTTCGAAGAGGCGATGAAAGCAAAAAGCCTCATCGTTGCTTACGAAGAGAGTTTTGAATCACAGGATCTTACAGGGCAACTTATTTTTGGCGCATTCGCTTCGCAAGGAAAACTGCCGGTTACAGTAAATAATAATTTTCATTCGGGTGATGGTTTGGTTACCTCAGCCGCTGACCGTTTTAAATATACCCTACCGGAGGAGTTGGGAGTTGACTCTGCCTATCTAAAAAAACAGATTGATTCTTTGGTAAATGAGGGACTCAGGGAAAAAGCTTTTCCCGGATGTGCAGTTTTTTTGGCAAAAAAAGGTAAAGTGTTTTTTCAGGAATTTTATGGATTTCAAACTTATAGCGGAGAGCGTCCCATACTTCAGGATGATTTATTCGATTTTGCTTCATTAACCAAAATATTGGCACCCATACCTGCTTTAATGCGATTTTATGATGAGAAAAAGTTTCTCGTAAATAAAAGAATGAGTGACTATTGGCCCGACTGGAAAGGGAGTAACAAGCAGGAGATACTTGTTGCAGACGTTCTTTCGCATCAGGCACGATTGAAGTCTGGTATTCCTTTCTGGATTAAAACTGTTGATTCAGACGGCAATTTCAAACCGGGATATTACTCTAAGGATTCGACAGATATATTCTCACTTAGAGTGTGTAAGAATCTCTATGTTTTGAACAGTTTTGGCGATTCGGTCTATGCTGCTATTAAGAAGTCCTCGCTGTTAAAACGAAAACGTTACGTTTATTCCGATCTCGGTTTTATCGTTTTTCCACGCATCATTGAGTCTCTCAGCCGAAAAGATTATGAAACCTATCTTAAAGAAAATTTTTACCGTCCGCTTGGTGCTTATACACTCACTTACAGACCACATTTGTATCAACCAATCCCAAAAATGGTTCCTACAGAATTCGATGATACGTTCCGTAAAGAACAGTTGCAAGGATTTGTACACGACGAAAGTGCTGCCGTTCTTGGTGGTATCTCTGGTAACGCAGGGCTATTCGGAACAATAAACGATGCTGCTAAAATGATGCAAATGTATTTGAATTACGGGTCTTATGGTGGCGACCGGTATTTGTCGGCGACAACCATGAAGGAATGGACAAAGCGACACTTTGCGAATTTAAATAACCGGCGTGGCTATGGATTCGATAAACCGTCAATACATAATATTTCAAAAACAACTTATGCTTCATACCCTGCAACAATGCCAAGTGATTCCAGTTTCGGACACAGTGGTTTCACTGGCACTTTCGCATGGGCAGACCCCGAAACAGGTATTTTGTTTTTATTTTTCTCCAACCGAATATACCCTACCCGCCTGAATAACCAGATTAATCACTTAAATATTCGCGAAACAATTCAGGAAATGGCATATAAGATCGTTCAACAAGCGGAATCCGACAGGTGAGGAAGAAAACTGTTGTAAAACAGTTTTTTGTTTTAAATATTTTTTATTCAAAATAAATACACAATTAATTGATTTTCTGTTATTTAATTTTGTAATAGAATTTTCGAATTGTTAATAATTCTAAATTTTAAGTTGTTTCACGAAAAGATGTCTTTACTCAGTATCAGTATTGGATATTTAATGGTAATTTTCGGCGTACAAAATTGATAAACTTGTTTAATTGAATATTTTAATTACTAATTTTTTAAAACTTTTTGCTATGACAATAAAGATAACCTTTAACGAGCTTCGGGATATCAAGGATCATTTACCTCACGGTTCGATGCAACGGATTGCACAGGAGCTTGGAATTGAAGTTGAGACCGTGAGGAATTATTTTGGTGGTTCGAATTACGAAAAAGGAAAAAGTGTAGGTATGCACATCGAACAAGGACCGCAAGGTGGAATCATACTTCTTGATGATGCCACTATTCTGGAAAAAGCTCAGGCAATATTGGAAGAAAAAGACTAAACAACATGAAAAAACTTGTTCTTATTTGTGTCGCGCTGTGTATCGCAGTGAGCGGCTTTACCCAAAAAGGTGCGAAATCTCTTTTTAACGGAAAAAACCTAAAAGGTTGGGAGACTTACGTTGGTGCTAAAGAAAAAGGTAGTGCACCTATTGGCTTAAATGTTGATCCATTGAAAATCTTTACTATTGTGAAAATGGATGGTGCTAATGTTTTGCGTATATCAGGCGAGGTAAATGCCTCAATTGCAACAGTGAAAGAGTACGAAAACTACCACGTGCAGATGGTTTTCAAATGGGGTGAAAAAGTTTACCGTCAACTAAACTCAGGTTTGTTATATCACAGTTACGGATCATTTGGTGCAGGATTGGATGTATGGATGAGTTCACACGAATTTCAGTTATGTACAGCCAAAGTTGGTGACTCGTATTGTATGGGGAAAAGTTATTTCGAAATTCCCGTAGTGAAGAGTGCTGATGGAAAATCGTTTATCTATTCACCAACCGGTGAAAAAACAGATTTCGGCGATGGGAAAAAAGCAAAAAACGCATCAAAAGGTGCTGATTACGAAAAACCTAAGGGAGAATGGAATGTTGTTGATTTGTATTGCTTTGGCCGGACTGCGGTACATGTAGTAAACGGCAAGGTAAACATGGTTAATTATAACTCAGGGAAGATTGAAAACGGAGAAGTTATTCCTCTCTCGAAAGGGAAAATTCAAATACAGTCAGAAGGCGGAGAACTTTATGTAAAAAGTCTGAAATTGAATCCAATCAAAGAAATACCTGCCGAACTGCTTAAATAAATGTAATATACCAGAAATGTCGGGTTCTTGCTATATTTCAAAACCGACCCCAAAAAGGACATCTCAAATTAACGGAGATGGCCTTTTTTTTATTACGATACATTCCAAACCTTGAGGGTTTTAGTTCATTGTTTATTCCTTTTCGCGTAAAATCGCTATTTCCTTTTTAAGAAACTTTGCATATTGATCATACATAAACTTATAAAACAGGGTAATATCTTCGCCGTTTCTTGCGTTTTCCAAGGCATTGATATATTTCATTCTGTCCTGTTTAAAGACTATTGACAACGGCAAATTAAACCCTGACTGAATAAAATTCATCAAAAGCCGTGAAGTACGTCCGTTACCATCGCCGAAAGGATGAATACTTACGAAATCGTAATGAAGCTTAAAAGCCAAATTGGTTTTTTCTCAAATGTCATAACCTTCTTTATTTCAACATTTGTTGAGTCACACAATTGTCTTACCATTTCTGGTACTTTTTTGTAATCTGGGAAAAGCCGGTTTCCTGCTCTTACTCCCGATAACCTAAAATCACCTTTATCAGTTTCGTAGCTACCCAAAATAGTATTTACTGTTTCGCCGGTGTGCATTTTAACTTTTGAGGCAATAGCCTGAATAAACTGTACAGTAACAGGTTTTAGTTCTCTGCCAGCCCGTATAACAAAATCGAGTGCCTTATAATAGTCAAGGACCATCAAATGATGTTCAATTGGTTTATTTCCGGCAGTCCGACCATATTCCAACAAATTAACAGTTTGCTTTTCGGTTAGTGTTGAGCCTTCAATCGCGGTAGAATGATGGGTAATAGCATAGTAAGTATATTTATCATGATCAATCACTCCTTTTGATAATCGCTGATAAATACCGGCCAATTCGCTGATTTCGTCTATTCTCATGTTTGCAAAGTTAAAAAAAATACCAATCATGGTTTCCAAAACCTTAAAAAACCAATCAAGGACTACTGCTAATCCATCCCATCGAAATTGTGTATCTTTGTAAACAGTAAAACTTGATAAAATAAACTGTAAATGCACAAGCAAATAAAAATCATTGGGTTTGATGCCGATGATACTTTATGGGTAAATGAACCCTTTTTTCAGGATACAGAAAAAGAATTCTGCCAAATTCTGAAACCGTATAGTATTGAAACAGAGACTTCACACGAACTTTTCAGAACTGAAATGCAGAATCTCGAAATTTACGGTTACGGCGCAAAAGGCTTTATCTTATCAATGATTGAAACTGCACTAAGTGTCACCAGAGGGAAAATTACTTCAGAAGAACTAAGCCGCATACTCGAAAACGGAAAAACTCTCCTAACAATGCCTATTCAACTCCTCTCTGGAGTAGAGAAAGTACTTGAAAAACTTCAGGGCAGGTACAAACTAATATTGGCAACAAAAGGCGATTTACTCGATCAGGAGCGGAAATTGCAAAAATCGGGACTTATTAACTATTTTCATCATATCGAAATCATGAGCGACAAGCATGAAAATAACTACAAAAAACTACTCACACGGCTCGAAATCGAACCTTACGAATTTCTGATGGTTGGCAATTCGGTAAAATCAGACATTTTACCTGTTATAAACATCGGAGCAAAGGCTATCCACGTACCGTTCGAGACTATGTGGCAACATGAAAAAAATCACGCATCAATTGACAATGAATTATATACAACAGTTTCCGAAATTTCTGAAATTTTGAGTTTACTCTAAAATCAATCAACTATATTATTATGAAATTATTCTTTTGGTTTCTCCTTTTACCTGTTACAATTTTTGCGCAATCACCTATACAATATGTTGATCCGTTGATAGGTACCGCTCCGGCTACTACCGAAAGTGCCCGCAAACACAGTGAAGCCGGTTCTGAACTGAAAGGTCAAACGTTTCCTAATGTAGGGAGGCCTTTCGGAATGACACAATGGACTCCTGAAACTCGCACCACAGAAGATAAATGTATTTCGCCCTATTATTTTAATGACAAATATATTACAGGATTCAGAGCAACACACTGCATGAGTGGAAGTTGTACACAGGATTACGGAAGTGCAACTTTTATGCCTTTTGTTACTGATCTGATTGATACGCTCAAAAACCGCCCAACATCACTATTCAATCATCAAAATGAGACTTCGTCACCCGCTTATTACAGTGTTCTGCTCGAAAATTTTGGAGTGAAAACAGAATTGGCAGGATCGGTCAGGTCGGGAATGATGCGATTCAATTATGCAGCCAATAAAGAGAGCTACCTCTATATACGTGTCAACAGCGACGAAAAACAGGGAAAAATTTGGGTTGATAAACAAAATAATGAAATTTTGGGATACAACCCCGTTTTCAGAATCTATCAGGGATGGGGCAAATCAGCAGGATTCAGCGGTTATTTTGTAATCCAATGTGATCGTCCTTTTAAAGAGATCGGTAAAATCAGAACAGATCAACAACTTATAGTAAGTTTTGGAAAAGAGAAAAATGTAAAAGTACGTGTCGGAACTTCATTTACAAGTTTGGATGCTGCCAGAAAAAATCTAAACAGCGAAATTACAAATTGGGATTTTGATCAACTTGTGAAAGCTACTGAGGCTGAATGGAATAATACCCTCGGAAAAATCCAGGTAAAAACCTCATCGCACGACAATCTGATCAAATTTTATACAGCTCTCTATCATTGTTATCAGCTACCCCGAATTGTAAGCGATTTTGACGGAAGTTATCAGGGTTTTGCACAGGATACATTAATTCATAAGGCCGTAGGCTTTGATTATTACGATGATTTTTCGATGTGGGATACTTACCGCGCCCTCCATCCGTTAATGACAATTCTCGAACCAAAGCGGAGCCTCGATATGGTTAAATCACTCGTTGCCAAAGCTCAGCAAGGCGGGTGGATGCCCATTTTCCCTGCTTGGGGAAGTTATACCGCTGCTATGATTGGCGACCACGTAAGCACCATGATTTCGGATGCTTATTTAAAAGGTATAACCGATTTTGACACAAAAACGGCTTATCATTATATGCGTCAGAATGCTTTCGATCAACCCAAATCTGCTGATTATATTGACGGTAAAGGACGCAGAGCGTTGCCAAGCTACCTGAAATATGGTTATATTCCTTTGGAAGATAGTGTTTGGGAAGCGTTCCACAAACGTGAGCAGGTATCACGAACATTGGAATATGCACTCGATGATTACGCATTATCTCAATTTGCAAATAAGTTGGGCAAAACCGACGATGCAAATATTCTATTGAAACGCTCGAAGAACTACAAAAATGTTATTGACCCATCAACAGGTTATGCCCGTGGACGATATGCCGATGGAAGGTGGATAGAGCCATTCAACCCGCTTATAAAAACCAATTATATTTGCGAAGGAACACCTTTTCAATATACGTGGTATGTTCCGCAGGATGTATCTGGACTTATTACTATTCTTGGTGGCAGAACCGCTTTTGTAAAACGTCTTGACGAATTTTTCGATGGTGGTCATTATTGGCATGGAAACGAAACAGATCAGCAGGCACCTTACCTTTATGCTTTGGCAGGAGAGCCTATAAAAACAGCCAAACTTATACAACGCATTGTTGATGAAGAGTATGGTACAGGGCCGGGTGGATTGAGCGGAAACGAAGATGCCGGACAAATGTCGGCGTGGCTTGTCTGCTCTATGATAGGTTTTTATCCTGTCTGTCCGGGACGACCCGAATACGTTATCGGCACACCGGCTTTTGATGAGGTGCAGATAAAGATAAACAGCAACGCGAAACCATTTATAATCACGGCAATCCGCGATATTTCAAAGACTCTTCCTGTTGGAAGCATCACCCTGAATGGAAAACCAGTGGAAGGTAACATCCTTCAGCACCGTCAGATAGTTGAAGGCGGAGAAATGATTTTCAGGTAATTAATGGTTAATGGATAATTGATAGTTGATAATTGATAATGGATTAATGGTTAATGGGTTTATGAGTTAATGTTTTTGGGTATCCTGCTTGATTAGGAATTTCACGATTAAATGAAGCCGATAAACGTTTGGTGTATAGAATTAAATAATGATGGTTTGAAATTACGATGATTAAAGAGATAAAACAACTGACCAACCAATCAATTTGAATATTGAATAAAATGGAGTAAATTTGTCTTTTAAATCGGCAATAATACAAAATGAAAGAGTTAGACCTTGGTAATTCAGATTTTAAAAGCATAATTGAGAACAACAGCTATTATGTTGATAAATCATTGTTAATCAAAGAGGTCATTAAAGCTCAAAAACAAGTAATACTATTGCCTCGTCCAAGACGTTTTGGAAAAACATTGAATTTGTCAATGCTTCACTACTATTTTGACATTAACCAATCAGCAAAACAAAACCTATTTACAGAACTGAATATTTGGAAAACTGAAAACGACATAAAAGAAAAATATGCCAAATACCCGGTAATTTTTTTAAGTTTCAAAGATGCAAAAGAAAATACATGGGAACTTTGCTTAGAATTAATTATTTCTGAAATTTGCGAAGTATATACTCAACATATTTATTTGCTTTCGAGTCCTTTATTAGCTGATAATGAACGAAATGAATTTCAAAGAATAATTAATAAAAACGCAAGCATCTCTGAATATCAGGGAAGTTTAAAAAAGTTAAGCAAATACCTAAACAGTTATCATAGCCTGAAGGTAGTAATATTGGTTGATGAATACGATACTCCTATACAGGCCGGATATAAGAACTACTATGAAAATGCTATCTCGTTTATGAGGAATTTATTAAGTGGTGCTTTTAAAGATAATAAATTCTTATACAAAGGTATTATTACCGGAATTTTAAGAGTATCAAGGGAAAGCATTTTTACAGGCTTAAATAATGTGAGTACATATACAGTTTTAGACAATCAATTTTCGGATAAATTCGGTTTTACAGAAGATGAAGTCAGAAAAATATTACATGATTTTCAAGTACCGACAGATTATGAGCAGGTAAAACTTTGGTACGACGGGTATAAATTTGGAAAAACCAACGATATTTATAATCCCTGGTCTATATTAAATTATGTACAAGATGCAGAAAGTGGATTTCAAACTTTTTGGGTGAACACAGGTTCTGATGACTTATTGAGAGAACAGTTAAGTAACAAAGGAGATAATTATACCCGAGAGCAACTTTTAAAACTCATTAATAATGAAACAATTGAAAAGACAATAGATCAAAATTTCATTTTTACTGATTTAGATATTAACAAAGAACTAATCTGGACACTATTAACTTTTAGTGGCTATTTAACCGCGATTAATAAAACAGGACGTAAAAGTTATGAATTAGCGATACCAAATTACGAAATTAAAACAGTTTATCAAGATATTATACTAAACTGGCTAAATACAGAAATCAAGATAAAGCAATCATTACTAATTGATACTACTACATATTTAACTAATAATCTGATTGATAAATTTGAAATCGGGTTTAAACAAATAATGGGTGACACATTCAGCTATTTTGATAACAAAGGCGAACCGGAAAACATATTTCAAGCTTATGTACTCGGTTTGCTTGCAATAATTGGTGACGATTACATAATTAAATCAAATAGGGAAAGCGGCGAAGGGCGGTATGATATAATGTTGATACCTCACGACAAAACAAAATATGGTATTGTGATCGAAATTAAGCAAATAACAAGAGAAAAAGGGGAAAAGGATGAAATCTTCAATAAACGCATTAACAGTAAAATAAAAGAAGCACAGGCACAAATTGATAATAATAAGTATTTCAAAGAATTAGATGCCAATAAAGTGGTAAATATTATAAAATTACCAATTGTATTTGCCGGCAAAGAACCATTTATTACTTTGATAGAATCCCAAAATATTAGGAAAGTCAATTGAACTCAACATTCTTCAGAACCGTCAGATCGTTGAAGGCGGAAAAATGATTTTCAGGTAGGTGATTATTTTTTTTAAGAACTGATTAAGTAATAATACCTTTGTGGATATTTTAAAACATTGGGGAGAAGTAAAAGAGGATTATATGTAAAATAACAAAGCCAATTATGAATAAGGAAATCTTTTCAAATATTAGCAAAATCATTGAAAGAGAAAGTAAGACTACTACTTATAAGTTTGCTCTATTGCGTGGGGTTATTGATATTATTCAGGATAATTCACCATACATATTATTTTCAAATGACAGAGTTAATTTTCCAATTGGATTGTTGGTTGAAAAATGGATATTGTATTACTATCCAATCTTTGAATCCTCGGAATACATTCCTCAAATCAACGGTAAGACAAATCTTGCTTTTGTATTTCATTTAAAAAAAATCATTTCAGAATATAGTAGCAAGGGTGGTTTCTCTGTTTTTTACAACAATTTGAAGAACAAAGGAATTCCGGATAATCTTCATGCAGATTTTGTTTCTTTGGCCAAAAAAATTAATGATACAATCATCCGAATGCCAATGAAATATATTGGGAGTTCGATTAGCAACGACTACTATTCAATTTTTCACTATGAATCCGGAACAAAAAGTAACATTTCAAACTGTACTGATGCTGAATTTTTGATAAATAGTTTTGGAACCTTTTCAATTCCGATTGACTACTACGAAGCATTTCAAGTATTGGGAAGTTTTATTAGTGGACAAGATTCAATACTTTTTAAGTGGGCTGAATTTTCCGTTAGTGCATCTGGTAAAAATCTTTCCATTGAAAAGGTTATAAGTGAAGTTTTAAAAAGTCCAATAACTGAAAGAGATGTTAAGGAATCAAAACAGATATTTAAAGACTTATTAAAGAACGAAGGGAAAGTTTATTGTGTTTGGACCGGCAAACTCATTACAAGCTATGATGTTGACCACTTAATACCATTTTCAGTTTGGAAAAATAATGATCTTTGGAATCTACTACCATCTGAAGCAAAAACGAATAACCTGAAATTAGATAAGATACCTTCCATTGAGTTGATTGAGAAAAGAAAGGGTTTAATCTTTCACTATTGGGAATTACTAAATGAGAAACAAACACAGAGATTTCAAAAGGAAATTCAAATTACCCTTTTGGGTAACAATCCATTTTCAACATGGAAGGAAACCGCATTTGAACATCTGCTAATCAGATGCAATTATTTAATCTCTAATCGAGGATATACAGAATGGAAAATTTAAATTCTAATATATTTAGCCATCTTACAGCTAAGGAAAGAGAAACTATTTCATTCCCGGCAAGGTTATTACTAGATAAAAAATTATTGATAGGAGAGGTTCTTGATTTCGGCTGTGGTTTTGGAAAGGATGTTGAGTTACTAAAAGAAAAAGGAATAAATATTGTTGGATACGACAAGTATTACTTCCCTGAATATCCAACTAAAAAATATGATACTATAATCTGCTTTTATGTTTTGAATGTATTATTACCGGAAGAACAAGCGAATCTATTGATGGAGGTTTCCCGTTTACTTAAAACAAGCGGCAAGGCATTCTTTGCAGTTAGAAGAGATTTGCAAAAGGAAGGATTCAGGATGCACAAAGTACATCAAAAGCCGACTTTCCAATGCAATGTAAAGCTCGGCTATAAAACGATTTTCAAAAATGAAAACTGTGAAATATACGAATACAGACATTATAACCAAATTATAAACATTAAAGGTAATTCAACTTGTCCATTCTGCAATCCTGATCCTGAGAAAGAATTGATAGTTGAGTCAGCAACAGCTTATTCCATCTATGATAGTTTTCCGGTTAGCGATGGACATTCTTTAATTATTCCGAAAAAGCACTGCGAAGATTACTTTGATTTATCATTTAAGGAGCAATCCGCTTGCTGGTTCATGTTGAACACTGTTAAACAAATATTGATTAAAAAATTTAATCCAGACGGATTCAATATTGGCATAAATGTAAATGAAGCTGCGGGTCAGACTGTTCCTCACGTTCATATTCATATAATTCCACGTTATTCAGGCGATGTGAAAGATCCTCAAGGTGGGGTAAGAGGAGTTATTCCTGAGAAGAAAAGTTATAAATAGTTCATAAGATGTCATTTTAGATAATAATACCATTTAAAGGGCTCTTTATATCCTATACTTGTAAATTTGTTACTTTTGAATTAAATTTTAATGCTGCATCCTCTGCAAAACAATTGAGTTCAATAAAGCGTATTCTTCAAATCCATTCCCATAAGATTTTACCATGTATTGTACCTTCACCACTCCTACCATATTCGATTTTGTTGTGGCTAACGATGTTTCCCACAAACGGTGTATTTGTCAGTAAAAAAACCTTTAGGAGTAATCACAATTTTAAGGAAAAACTTACCGAGAGAAAGAAATTAGTGAGAGGTATCCTGCTTACAAAAACTCTGATTCAGATAAACAAAAAAGGATAAAAAGCATTAGCTTTGCAGCAGATAAAAAAAATGAAATTATGAATGTAGCTGAAAAAAGAGATTTTATCAATAATCACTTACATCAAGAAGACGAAAGCCTAATTAATCAGTTTTATGAAACTCTTCGCAAAGAAGAAATTTTAAAAACGAAGCTAATAAGTAGAGCAGAAAAATCAGAAAATGATATCCTTACCGGTAAAGTTTTCACTAGAACTGAAATAGAGCTGAAAACTAAAGATTAGAAAGTAGTTATTTAGGAGAATATATACTAAACACTGGAACTCGCTCCTAAAAAACAGAATATTAGTTCATTATGCCAAATGAGAGTTGAAAAATTTATCGTGTGATAATGCCGAAGGCATGATAGGATTATAGCAAATTAGTACGAAAGGGGCTAAAATGCCGAAGGCATGACAGATTTATTTCACCACATCTTGGTTTAAGAACATTTCTCAGGAATTTTGTATAATCCTAACAACTCTTCAGGTTTAAAAATCCAACCCTTGATTCGCATCCCATATATTTTTAGGCTTTGTTCACATCGTATTTAAAACTTCCTAAAGGTAGTGTTATATAAAAAAAAGAGACCTCTATTAGAACAAAAATGCTGTTAAAAACCATAAGCTATTGCAGTAGTAGAAATTAGCAACAAGATAATGGATCACAATTCCAAACCGGTGGCAGATTAGAAATTTCGGGTAAGTAAATCCCATCCTGCTTATCGGGCCTAACAAATTTCACCAGAAAATCAACTTTCCCTTTGTTTTCAACTCGCCAAACCGCACCCTCAACTTTATCAATTGCACCATGCCCCGATTTTTCAATGTGTTTCAAAACCCAATTAACTCCAATCGGCTGACCAATATGTATCAGGTGCGGTATCGTAAATCCAAACGGCAAAATGCGCAACATGAAGTTATGATAATTAAGTCGTTGATGTTTTTGCATTATATCGAAAGGGACAAAGGGTTCGTGAGACAAATTATACCGCGTACTATGAGCCTGTAAAAGCCATTCACCTACAACACGTTCACCTTCAAAAAGCAATTTATCAAAGCGAGACTTTTCTTTTTCTACCCATTTTGAAAAATAGTGATGTTGTTCAAAAGGAGATGTATCTGCAACATATCCCGAACGGGTTAGAGCTATAATTTGTCCGTTGATTTTGGCAATTGAGCAATTTGACCCATCGAGCTTTTCCTGCACAATGACCAGATCGAATTTATCGCGCGGCTTCTCTGTGGCGATTTTTTCCTGCCCTATTTCGCAATGATGATCACCTTCGCCTATACGCGATTTCGATAAATGTGGGATAGTTCCATAAGCTTTTTGTCCTAAAGGCTTCATATATTAGATTTTATAGTTTTTTACCAAGCCACAAAACAGCATCAAGAATCATTTTGTTTTGAACCGAACTTTCGAAGGTAAATGAAAGCTCTTTATTTGTACCACTTTCAAAGTCAAGGTCGTTGTGTCCCATATTGAAATAAATCATCCGGTAGTTTTTATTTGTCCACACCACAGGGTAATCGCCACTGTGCCAGATCTCCCATAATTTCGGGCCTGTTCCGAGAGGAAAACTGGATTTATCAATTGAAGCAAGAACCTCAATATCTGGATTTTTGCGTAAGTCGTTTTTCCAGCTATACCATTCATTGGCAGAAGCTTTGTATGTCACAGGTAAATGTTTCGTGGCAGGGTGTTTCCGGTTCTCAACTCGTAAAATAGCTGAGGTAGGTCGCCAGGTATTTCCTTTATATTCACCTGAACCTAAAAATTCGTTATGATACCAGTCCCAATTTTGAGGAAAAGCGGAAGGTGTAAGTGCAAAACCTGCAAAATGAAACCCCATCCACGCGCCTCCATTTTTCATATACTGCTCAAAAGCAGCTCTTTGCTCAGGTTTTTCGGGGCGTGTACCGAGAAATATTACAACATCAAATTTTGCGAGAAATTCCATATTCAGGTTGCTCCAGTTGCTTGTTGTATCTAATGAAAACCTGTTTTTGGCACCCATTTCACCGAACCAACGGCTTGCTTCGTAAACAAAACTCAAATGAGCACTCTCATTATGTGCTGAATAGAACGCAATTACACTGAATTTTGTCCCATTCTTGCGGGCATAAATGCTAGAAAAGATCAATAAAAACGTCAGCATCAAAGCCACTCGGCCAATAAACATTTTTCTGTTCCTGAATATCATTAAATGAAGATTTGAAGTTTATGGACAAAGATACCCCGATATTTATTTACTTTTGCCACGTTGTCCGAAATATTTAAACTTTGGAACTTAAGGAACTTTTAAAATATTACACTTTGCATCCGACAGTTATCGGTTTGCGGGAAATGATTGCCCAATCTGATGCCGGGAAAATTTCACTCAAAGGATTGGCAGGATCCTCACCATCAGTAGTTTTAACTGCTGCATATCAGATAGAACCGTTTAGTACTGTCGCTATACTCAACGACAGAGAAGAGGCAGCCTACTTCTTCGATGATCTCAATTCGTTGGGTCTTGAAGAAAAAATCCTTTTCTTCCCTTCATCATTCAGGCGCAGTATTGTTCACGAAAGAGTTGACAGTGAAAATATAATTTTCAGAACTGAAGTACTTAATAAGTTGGTTCTCAATGAAACAGGCTATCTCGTTATCACTTACCCTGAAGCAATTATGGAAAAGGTGATATCGGAATCTGGACTTGGAAAACTCACACTGCATATCAGGAAAGGAGACAAACTGTCTATCTCATTTATAAACGAAGTTCTGTATGAGTATGGTTTTGAAAGGGTTGAATTTGTTTATGAACCGGGTCAATATTCGTTACGAGGCTCAATAATTGATATCTTCTCCTTCTCAAACGAAGATCCTTACCGTATTGATTTCTTCGGTGATGAAATAGATTCAATAAGAACCTTTGATATTGAGGATCAGATTTCGAAAGAGACTTTAACAAGAATCTCGATTATTCCTAATATTCAGGAAGGACTGAAAGACGAAAAACGAGTTTCAGTATTTGAATTTTTAGATAAAAAGACTGTTATCGCAGCTCATAACTTCACTTACGTTTCGGGACAAATAAAGCTTTTGCATCAGGAGGCAGACGTGAAGTATAAAGATGACATAATTGCAAATCTGGTAATCTCTGGAAAGGAGTTCAAGAGTGGAGTCGCAGACTTTACCTGTGTTGAATTTGGTCATTCTCACTATTTTAATACGTCTGAAGAAATTCTTTTCAATACATCAAAACAACCTGTATTCAGTAAAAACTTCGATTTACTGGGTCACAATCTAAAATCGAACCGAAAAAATGGTTACCGGAATATACTTCTGACATCAAGTCCAAAGCAGATTGAAAGACTTCACGCCATTTTTGATGACAAAGGCGATCCCCAAAAGATAGATAGTTTGCTATTCGCTATAAATGAGGGATTTATTGATCACGATCTGAAATTATGCTGTTATACCGATCACCAGATTTTTGAACGTTATCACCGGTTTAAGTTACGTTCTAAAAAATCGTCCCGACAGGCAATTACCTTAAAAGAGTTAACCAAACTTCATCCGGGAGATTTCGTTGTGCACATTGATCATGGAGTAGGAAAATTTGCCGGATTGGTTAAAACCGAAGTCAATGGGAAAGTTCAGGAGGCTATACGATTGATTTATAGGGATAACGATTCGCTTTTGGTAAGTATCCACTCTTTGCATCGCATTGCGAAATATAAGGGAAAAGATGGACAGGAGCCTTCGATTAATAAATTGGGAACTGCTGCATGGCAGAACCTAAAAACAAAAACCAAAAATAAAGTTAAAGATATTGCCCGCGAACTGATAGCCCTTTACGCCAAACGGAAGATGGAAAATGGATTTGCTTTTTCAGCCGATTCGTACCTTCAGGAAGAACTTGAGGCAAGCTTTATTTATGAAGATACTCCCGACCAATTGAAAGCTACTTATTCCGTTAAGGAAGATATGGAAAAGCATATACCAATGGATCGTTTGATTTGCGGCGATGTTGGTTTTGGCAAAACCGAAGTTGCTATAAGAGCCGCGTTCAAAGCTGTTGCCGACAGTAAACAAGTAGCAGTATTGGTTCCGACAACTATCCTTGCCCTTCAACATTACAAAACGTTTTCGGAAAGGTTAAAGGATTTTCCATGTAATGTACAATATATTAGTAGGTTGCGACATTCAGGCGATGTTAAAACCGTTTTGAAGGAGCTTAGCGAAGGGAAAGTTGATATTATTATTGGCACTCATAAACTAATTGGGAAAGAAGTTAAATTCAAAGATCTTGGATTGCTGATTATTGACGAGGAGCAGCATTTTGGAGTTTCGGTAAAGGAGAAACTAAAACAGCTCAAAGCAAATGTTGATACACTGACACTTACTGCAACACCAATTCCGCGCACTTTGCAATTTTCGCTTATGGGTGCACGCGATCTATCTATAATCAACACGCCGCCACCAAATAGGTATCCTATTAATACAGAGGTAAGTACATTTAATGAAGAGCTTATCCGCGATGCAATCAATTACGAAGTCGCTCGTGGAGGACAGGCGTTTTTTATTAATAACAGGGTTCAGAATATTAACGAAATTGAATTGCTTATCAAACGACTTTGTCCCGGAGTAAAAACTGTTGTGGGGCATGGACAGATGGAGGGTGACAGGCTTGAAAAAGTGATGTTCGATTTTGTGAATGGCGATTTTGATGTACTTGTTGCAACAACAATTATTGAATCGGGTCTCGACATTCCGAATACCAACACTATAATAATCAACAACGCCCAGAATTTTGGGTTGAGTGAACTACACCAATTACGAGGTCGTGTAGGCAGATCGAACAGGAAAGCGTTCTGTTATTTATTGGCACCACCCTTGAATGTACTGTCAACAGATGCACGCAGAAGATTGCAGGCAATTGAAGAGTTTTCTGAAATAGGCAGCGGCTTCAACATTGCAATGCAGGACCTCGATATTCGCGGTGCAGGAAATTTATTAGGTGGCGAACAGAGCGGATTTATTGCCGATATAGGTTTTGAGGCTTACCACAGGATATTGAATGAAGCGATGATGGAGCTTAAATCGGGTGAATTTCAAGACCTTTTTGAAGATGAAAATGCAGAAGCTTCGGAAACTTTTCTTGATCTGAAATATGTAAACGACTGTAATATAGATACTGACCTCCAATTACTTTTCCCCGATGAGTATATCTCAAGTATTTCGGAGCGAATGTTGCTTTATCGCGAATTGGATAATATGGAGAATGAAAAAACTGTTCAGCAGTTTGAGAAAGGGCTTATTGATCGTTTCGGGCCAATTCCTGAACCCTCACGCGAACTGATTGATGTTGTTCGTCTGCGTTGGATTGCTATTTCATTAAATATGGAACGTATTATTCTGAAAGAGTCGCGAATGATATGTTATTTGCCATCAGATGTCAATTCTAAATATTACCAATCGCCTAATTTTCAAAAACTGATGCAATGGATTCACCTGAATCAATCGAGATGCCGTGTCAAGGAGGGAAAAGGAAAACTAAGTATTAACTTTTCAGAAATCAGCACTTTACGCAAGGCTGTAAATTTGCTTACTGCAATAGCTGAGAAGGTGATTATATGACAAAATTACATTTCCGAAAAACCTTATTTTCCATTTATTCTGTATTGAATGAATATTTTGGAAACAAATCGGATATTCATTTTGGCCAGGAATTGTAATTCTGTTTTTAATCCTTAATTTTGGCTTAAATTCTTAATTTATTTTCAAATTAAAACCATGGGACAAATTCAATTTAACCTGGATCAGCAATACTCCTTTGCCGATTACCTCACTTGGGGAGATGACAAAAGGTATGAACTGTTTAATGGAAAGGTTATGGAACTTTTGCCGTCCCCAACCTCGAAACACCAGAGCGTTTCAGGCAATATTTATGGCTTTTATTGGAATTTCCTAAAGGACAAAAAGCCATGCAAGGTTCTTTATGCACCAATTGATGTGCGGTTGCCTGTAAAACCTGATGCCATTACCGATGATCAGATATTTACGGTCGTCCAGCCAGATATTATTGTTGTATGTGATTCTGAAAAGTTAGATGAAAAAGGTTGCCTCGGGGCACCTGATCTTGTTGTGGAAGTTTTGTCGCCATCAACTGCAAAGAAAGACGTGAAAGACAAGTATTTGCTTTATGAACTGGCAGGTGTCAGGGAATATTGGATTGTACACCCCTTAGACGAACTGCTCACAGTGTTCAAACAAAGCAGCGAGGGCAAACTTGCTTTTGATAAAATCTATACTTATGACGATGAGGTAAAAGTTGGGATTTTTGATGGGCTTGTAATCAACTTAAAGGATATATTCGACAGAAAATAATCATAACCAAATACATACCTAATTCAGGTTAATTCCAAGACCTTTTGAAGAGGAAAATACAGAAGCTTCAGAAATTTTTCTTGAACTGAGATATCTAAACGACTATAATACTGATACTGACCTTCAATTACTTTAACCCGATAAGAATATCTCAAGTATTTTGGAGCGAATGTTGCTTTAATAGGCTTACAGTTTTTTCGCATAAAACAGAGTTAGCTCAATTAGGCATGACAGGATTACCATTTGTGAAATTTATCATTGAAAACTTCACCGAAATACGAAAAGGAAAAAGGTACGAACTTTTTTTAATTGTGAGGAGTCGGTTATCGAAAGTGGCAATTATCAGGATGAATTTTGAAAGAATGGTTTATAAGATCGAATCGGCAACGGTAATGGAAGATAAGTATTTAAAAAACAAAAATTTGATATGGAAAAAGTAGCACACACTTTTAAACGGTTATCCGCACCCCATTCTTTCTCATCCTCGATACATCGCTAATTTGCGGGCAACATACAAGAGTACTGAAATCCATATCAAATCGAAACAAAGTTACATCAAAAACAATGTAAATGCAAATAGAATGAAAAAGTTCAATTTCCTTCCACCATATCAAAAGAAAGGTAAAACGACATATCCCGAAACCCTAAATAAATCAGGGATTTATCTGATCAAGGAAAACAATGTCCAGGTTTATATAGGGTACTCCGGACTTAATTTATATCGCACCATGTACCGCTATTTTCAGGCCTGGAATCACTAACAACAGCGGGTAATAACATATTCCAACCAGTTAGCATATAAGAAATACAATGTTTGTAAAAATGTATTTGGATTTTATAGAAAATTATCAATATTGATGCAAAATAAAATCCAAATTCTTTGCGACAAAAATATTAAACCTATAATGCCACAAAGTAACGAGGGCACAAAGTTTCACGAAGCCTTATTGAAAGAATTTCAATACTTTGTGAATCTTAGTGCCTCTGTGTCTTAGTGGCATTTCTGTATTTTTAACCCAATTTGCAACAATGAATAATGAATTAACTGGAGATCAATAAATTGGCCATCCTCGATTTTCGATTTATCTATTACGGATTCTTCCTTATGAAGCAAAAGAATTTTAATTTTCAGCTTTTCAAAAAGTTAATTCTTATTGATTTTCCTTATTTTCGATAGATGGTTCTAAAGTCAGTTCTATCACAGTATCAATCAGATTTTGTTCTCTCTTTGGAAGACTGATTACAATTCCTTCGCTATTCCTAAATACTTTAGGTTTACCCCCGGTGAGAGACTTTACTGAAACAATAGTTTCTTGGGGTGCTGGCAGTTTTAATGAATCACCTGTCCATTGTAAGACATGCAGCCAGATTTTGTTTCCTTTGAAAGTACTGCCACCCCATTTCCCGTTAATAAATGGACCACCACGTGTACCATATATGCTCACTCCGTACTTTTTGAGCCAACTACCCATTTTTTTGAGAACTTCCACCTGTTCAGGTAATATTTCACCGGAGGGCATCGGGCCAACATTAAGCAAAAGATTACCGTCACCAGTTACTGAGCTGACAAGCATTTTTATGCACTCTTCAAATGTTCTGGTCGGTTCTCCCGGACGGTAAGACCAGCCGCCGGTATCTTGACGGGGTTTGGTCATGGTAACACACGATTCCCAGGCGCGATTAGTCTGAAAATGTCCTATTTGCTGTTCAGGAGTGTCATAATCAGCTTCGGTCATAAGAAACATGCCACCGGCAGGAATATTGGTTAGGCCGCGTGCAGAGCGATTGTTAACAAGCAAGTCAGGTTGTGCTTTATACATATTACTGAAAAGATGTTCGATTGTAAACTGATTCCAATCACCGAAAGCATGATCGAACCAAATCATATCTACATTTCCATAATTTGTAAGTAGCTCCTGTACCTGTGCTTCGTAGTAATTGTTGTAGATAAGGTTGTCTCCTTTAAGGTAATAAGGGTGTGTCCAGTCACGGGTAGAGTAGTACCAGCCAAGTTTCAGTCCGTATTTTTTTGCTGCATCACTAATTTCGCGGCAGATGTCATGTTTGAATGGCGTATCTGCAATACTGTAATGTTTGGGGTGTATTGAATCGTTCCACCTAATCTGTTTAGTTGGCCACATAGAAAATCCATCGTGGTGTTTGGTGATAAGTAACACATATTTAAAACCTGATTCCTTTGCCATTTTCATCCATTGATCGGCATTGAATTTCAGTGGATTGAACTGTTTATAAAGATTATCGTAAACCTCACCCGGAACTTTCTGATACAATTCTCCTCCTTCGATGCGATCCTTTCTTCCCCAGCTGATTTCGGCACCACTGATACTTGAAGGACCCCAGTGGATAAACAGTCCGAATTTGGCATCGCGCCACCATTGCATTTGCGCAGGTGAAGCAGGTTGTGGATTTGAGATGCGGTCGGTGATTGTCAGGCGTTTGACATCCGTTGAATCTCCTGATTCAATTTCTTTTTCAAGCCATGCGGTCACTTTTGAAGCCCACATTTGTCCGTGTTGCTGTAAGCCCTTGCCATTAAAGTGGACACCACTGCGGAATTCTGTACGCAAAATATCTGTATCAGGTCCTTCCATCGAAATACCTTTTACCCATAGTTTCTTCATCGCCGAGCGGAATTCCTCATCAAAAGTATCCTTTTCGCTGTGATAAGTAGTCTGAGCGGTGAACCAGGGTACATTCCATCCCGCTTTCTCTTTGGACGATGCAATAAGCTGGTTCATATAACTGTAATACTGCTCACCCGTGATCTGGCGATCAGCAGGATATCCAGCGCGAGCCTGGCCTGCATCGCTCTCGCCCTGATGCCAAAGAACTGCACGGAATCCTTGTAACCCGAAGTAATCAAGTCGGTTTGCCAGCCTGTTGAACAGTGCACCAGTACTTTCCCATTCTCCTTCACCAACAAGTTTCATTCCACCAGTGGTTGGTTGCTGCTTTACACGCGCACCTTGAGGCAGCCATTGTCTAACGCTTGTTCCTCCTGATGCAATAGATGCTATACCAATTGGTATTCTAAACCGTTTATTCATAGCATCGCCGAATGCAGGTATGAAGCTACCACCATTTCCCTCGGAACCCTGCTGCGGATCATTTGCCGGATTCCATTGCCTGCCATTGAATGAACTTACATTTCCTGTTGTCGTTATCTGTTTCTCTGAACCGTAATTGCCTGCATTCGATTGGCCAGCTATAATAAAAACCTCTCCAATCCCAACATGTTCAACGCTGGCATCAACCGATTTATTCAAACGATTTGTACCTCGTACCTCCAGCCGATACCAGCCTCCGGCATTTACTTTGACAGTAAAATCAAAAGTTCCATTTTTGATTGGTGATGTAAAAGAGTGCCATGTTTCATCTTCAATTCCTGAAACAGGCTTACCTACAAGCCTGTACTGCCAGTTTTCTGCCTTAAAGGAAGTAATTCCTTGAATACGAAGCATCCCGTGTGTGGATGTCATGCGTTGAATAACTTGATAGTCAACAGGGCTTATTAGCGTAAGATTCTGACTGGACACATAGGCGTTAAGACCAATTAATAGTAATATGGTTGTAAATTTTTTCATTATTTTCTTTGTATTATGAATAATATGATATTTAGTTTTACATCTGTTAATAAAGAAAAATATTTATTTTACTCTTTAAATACCCCGGTCGCTACCATATTTGATCTTCTCCAGTTTATTTCCCACCTGTATATTTATTCGAGTCGCATGCTGATCTGCTCAAAGCTTTCCATAGATAGTAAAAAAAAACTAACTGGAAAAGAATGTTCAGAATTAGCGATCTTAAATAAAGTGCACGTAATCAGACAGATGAAGCGTATTTTGCTGGGAAACCAATCATTGCAGATTGGGAATGATCACCGCATCCAAAATAGGTTGCTTTTAGTTACCTATTTTTCCGTTACGCCTTTCCAGCTATCGGTGCGAAACGGGGATGCAGGCAAACCTTCCTTATTGGAGAGATTTGGTTGTGCGTCATCGTGCCAGGCGTACCGAACTGCTACTGGATTAGTAATCTCATTATTAGTAACAACGATTTTGTTTCCCTTAACTTCGGCCTTGCCGGGAAGGAATACTTTATCCTGTCCTGCAATTGTAAATTCCACTAAAGGCTTCCCATCGCAGGTGGTTAAACCGCCTCCACTGTGCTCAAAATTAAGAGTAATTTGGTTTTTATTGATGCTCATTGATTTGTAAATCGGGCC
>CAILKW010000350.1 GCA_903834845.1 uncultured Bacteroidia bacterium
ACTCCGTGGTTATTGCTATATTTCATTCACTTTCCCACATTTTTGGAAACCTTTGGGAGGTTAATATCCCCAAATGGAATGATGCATAAACCCGATCCTGAAAGGATCGAACGTTAATAGCCCTCAATGAAATTGGGGGGAGGAGAACGAGGTTACCGCAGAGGAACCCTAAAGGGGTTCAACATATTAATTGTTTAGGTCTTTTTCCCAAGGCGTTGCCATTGGGTTAGAATATATTAGACTTGCAGTCTGCTGATTGTGCCGGTATATATATGGTGTATAAAATAAGGATTTGCGTTTTGATTTTGTTAATAAACATCATTATTGATTATTCCCCCTTCCGCGGACAGGTCTAATTGATACGCTATTTGTTTATGCCGCTCCATAACACAGATTTTAAACTAACAGCTCCTTAAACTAATATATTCAGGCTTTCAATACTTGATGAGACCTCCAACTATCTGTGTTGGCTCGTGTCCGTATCTACCATACCCTCAGCTGACTTCTTGCGACCTTTTGCTTCCCATCGTCTGGTGGCAGCAGATTGCAAGACCTCTCGGGGTAAGGCTCTGTACATTCCTCCGGTACTGGCCGATTTACTGGTTGGATTACGTGTAATCATTTGGGCTTTCCAAATCCGAAGCTCGGTTACCCTCCCTTTACAGCCTGATATGGACTTTCTGTATCCCGATACGCTTCACTATCGGGACAGGCTGCCAGTACCAAAAGTTTGCTAAGAACTTCCTTCAGATTCCGGGTCACCCCGGACACCCTTGTCCTTCGCTAATACTTCCAGTCACTTAGGCGCATAAGAGATTTGCACTCATTTGCACAGAACCATGCCCGGCGCACTTCTTCGTCCAATCTCAGAGAGGTCGTATGTTCATAGGGAGGCCATATATTAATGGAAAAGAACGGTAACACAAAATAAATATAACTCCAGCCGGAGTCATACGTTTCATTGTTGGATAGATTTCTATAAACATACAAATCCTCTGGATTTAAAATTAATTGATTCGGTAATTTACATCCCTAATAAAGGAGGCGCAAAACGAAAAATAAATTTCTGTTACATTTGCACCATGACAAACGACAATCAAAATATTTGTATCCACTGCGGCCTATGTTGCGACGGAACCCTGTTTAATCGTGCCAATATCAAAGATCATGAGCAAAATGCATCAGAATTCTCATTTGAGATAATAAAGACTGAAAAACGGGCGTTCAAATTGCCTTGCTCCTACCTGAATGAAAAGGTTTGTTCCATCTATCAAGAAAGGCCTTATGCAATTTGTGAATCATTTCAATGCAAACTTCTCAAAGCATTAAGAGCTGGAAATATTTCTTTCGATGATGCAATGAAAATTATTGTTGATGCAACTGCACTAAAGACAAAAATTGAACAGCAATTATTTGAATATCATCCAGATAACAAAGATGATTCTTGACAAAATAAAATGAAAGAATTTAACTCACATTTTAAAGGAACTATAAGCGAGATAGAATTCAGGAAAAAGTACGGAAAAATGGTCCTGGATTACTATATATTGAATGAGATATTGGACAAAAAATTCAAAAATGACAAAAAGCGAGCGGATATTTCAGGTTAAAGACTTTGGAAAGATTGTGGCGTGCATTTGGCAATCGGGTCACATCATCGCTATTGTGAACCTTTTACTGAAAGTTCTCCAATCTGCCCTTCCAATTTCGATCTTGTTCATTACCAAAGAATTGGTTGATCTGGTCTCCAAAAGAGGTTCATTCGACCGCAATGAGGTTGTAGGTCTAATAATCTGGTTGCTGGTAGTTCAATTGGGAAGCTCTATTGTTGTTAATCTAT